>CAMBDE010000011.1 GCA_945865295.1 Chitinophaga pinensis
ATCCTGTCTTCCCGACCAAAAAAGAAAGCAATAGCCTCAACGAAAGTTGAGGCTTTGTTATGTCATGAATAAGCGATTCAAGCTCGCTTGAAATCGCGCATGAGTGAAATAACAAAAAGCCTAATGAATGAAATTCATTAGGCTTTTGATTTTATCCTTTTGCACTAAGGGTGGAAAAGGATGCCGGAGTGAAACGACGGCAATCCATTTTCATTAGGCTTTTGATTTTATGCTTTTGCACTAAGGATAATCAGGATCACCGAACGAAGTGAGGTAATCCTTTATGCTTTTGCACTAAGGGAAAGAAGGATCACCGAACGAAGTGAGGTAATCCTTTTAATTTATTCAAGCACATTTAAAACTCGTGACCGCCCATCTAACCAAACTATTGTTCTCGTTAGGCAGATCCAATTTCTTTTTAATATTATATCTGTGATTGCGAATGGTCTTTTCGGAGAGATATAACAAATCAGCAATCTCTTTACTCTTTTTTTGTTGGGCAATTAAACTTAGAATGATATTTTCCATTCTGGTTAACCCTCTAATGCCTAATTGAATGGTTTCTTCTAGAATAAGAATTTTAGTTTGTTCCATGACTTATACATTGTTTAGATCATAAACCTATTCCAATAAAAATTATTTTAAATTAAACTAGTTTAATAAATACAAATGAGATAGAATATATTAAACTACTTTAATAAGCCAACTTATTTTTTTAAGATTGTCTTTAGCACTTCAAATTTTCCATCTATAGACTGCGTATTATATTGTAAGCCCAGAACATTTGCTACCAATGGATATACGTGTACATTTTCAAAGCCATCAATTGTCAATCCTTTTTTAAAGGCAGGTCCCCATGCCATAAAGCTTGCTCTCATTTCTACTTCTTTATTGTCAAATCCGTGTTTACCTTTTGTTGGCTTCGTTGTACCAAGATTAAACACTTGATGAATTGTCTTTGGCACTAAAATAAGATCCCCCAATCTATTAAACCTATCATCCGATTTTTTATAATGCCAATGGTCAGGTGTTTCATCTAATTTATAAGTGGTGAATCGGGTGTCTTGCTTTAAAGCCTGATAAGTAGATTCAATCTTACTTGCATCTTTTGCATATAAATGCAATAAGGCATTACTCCAGGGTACATTAAAGTCATTTTTATTCACTGCGGGTGGTAGGGCAATCGTATTATCTACATCAACAGTGGTCATACCATGATCTGATACAAAAATATAATTGATTGGCAAATTCAACGGTGCTAAAGCTGCTTGCAATGCATTGATACTGCTATCTACAAACTGTACAGATTTTTTAACTCTAGGATCTTCTGGTCCATAAGTGTGCGCATCATGATCTACATCTGGAAAATAAAAAGTGATCATATGTGGACGTCTATCTTCAGGAAGCATTAACCAATTTTTTACTGCTTGTATCCTTGTACCAATATTCGTTTTATCATTGTAGATATAATGGTATGTTGGTTTAATGCCTTGAATATCTGCTTCTGAAGCCACCCAGAAAAAGCTGGCAGCAAGCATTTTTTGTTGTTCTGCTAAAACCCACAAAGGGGTACCGCCATACCACTTACCTTCTGATACCATTTTTTTGTTGGCCATACTATATTGTTGACCAGAAGCAACATCAATATAGGTGTTATCCACCAACCCATGGTGTGAAGGGTACAATCCAGTCACGATGGTATAATGGTTGGGGAAAGTCACTGAAGGATAGGAGGGTTGCATGTATTTGGCTCGTACTCCTTTTTCACTGATCGTTTTTAAAAAACTAGCATCATATTTTTCTGTAAAGTCTGCTCTGAATCCGTCTGCCGAAATCAGAATCACATAAGGTTTACTGTATTGAGTAGGGTCATTTTTGGTCAATGGATTCACCTGTTCTGTAGTGTCTTGGGCAAATAAAGAGGTGGCCAAAATCATTGACAAAACCATTAAACTTAGGTTTCTGTAAAAAAAGAACATTGAATTATTTTTCATTATTTGCTTTAATTTTTTAAATTTTTCGAGTTGAAATTTTTTGATGAATCATGTTACTCAATTGAACACTCATCACAGCGACTATGATGCCTCCACCTAAATCCATTGGGAAATGCTGTCCTAAATACACCCTTGAATAAGCACAGATCATTGCAAAGATAGAGCCAATGCTGAAGACCCATTTTGTAGGAAATAAATAAATTGTTAATAAAAATAAGGTAAACGCAGTGGCGGTATGGCCTGAAGGAAAACTATTATAAGCATGCATGACCACCCCTGGAACCGTATGGATATCATTTAAAGGCATCCCGCTTGCAATAGGTCTAGTTATTGTATCCCAAATCAACCGCTTTGGAATTTGAGTGAGCAGTGTGGATAGTAAAAAATTAAGTACAATCAATTTGGCATCTTTTTTAAACCAACCAAATACGATAGCTAAGAAGGGAATCCAAACCCATCCCTCCGCGCCCCAGGTAGCCCATTTAAAAAATTGATCCATCAATGCACCGCCATCTGTATTCAAAAAAAGGAAAACTGGTATCCTACCAAAATAAGCACTTGTTCCAATAAGCAAAAGGGCACCCAATAGGCTTAGGTTTCTTGCTTTGATGTACAAATTTGGTGCTTTATCCAACATGGTTCAAACAGTTTTAGCTATTGCAAATTTACAAATGTTTCAGCCCCGTGTCAACTAAATATAGGAATGGTTGTTATAACTTTACGCCATCCAATGAAAAAAAACAACGACAATATAGAAGTCATAGGTGCCAGAGAGCATAATTTGAAGAATTTTGATCTTTCTATTCCCAAAAATCAGTTGGTTGTTTTTACTGGAGTGAGTGGAAGTGGTAAATCCTCACTTGCCTTTGATACCATCTACAACGAAGGGCAACGTCGTTATATGGAGAGCTTTAGTGCTTATGCAAGACAATTTATGGGGGATATGGAGCGCCCAGATGTGGATCAAATTACGGGCTTATCTCCAGTGATTGCCATTGAACAAAAAACAACCAATAAAAATCCCAGGTCTACCGTAGGAACTGTGACAGAATTATATGATTTCCTACGTTTATTGTATGCGCGCGCAGGTAAAGCATATAGTTATGAGACAGGCAAAGCAATGGTGCAATTTTCTGAAGCCGAAATCATTCAGGATATTCAAAAAAAGTTCAAGGATAAAAAAATCAATCTATTAGCCCCTGTGGTTAGAGGTAGAAAAGGGCATTATAGAGAATTGTTTGAAGAGATTAGGAAAAAAGGTTTTGTGAAAGCAAGAGTGGATGGAGAGATCATTGAATTAAGACCAAAATTTCAAGTAGATCGTTATAAGATTCATGATATTGAAATTGTGGTGGATCGTATTCCGGTGAACGAAGCTATGAAAACCAGGTTGGCAGATAGTGTACAACAGAGTTTAAAAATGGGTAAGGATTTATTATTGGTTTTAGAAGAAGGGAAAGAAAAAATTGTGCAGTATTCCAAACAATTAATGTGTATCGATACTGGTTTAAGCTATGAGACACCTTCTCCCAATAGTTTTTCTTTTAACTCACCTTATGGAGCTTGTCCTACTTGTAAAGGATTGGGCAATGTGTATGCAATCGATATGGATTTGTTAATTCCCGATACAAGCTTAAGCGTCAATGCTGGAGGGATTGCCCCATTAGGAGAAGCAAGAGAAGCAAGTGTGTTTAAGCAAGCAAAACAATTTGCAAGAAAATATAAGATCAATTTAGATAAGGCAATCAAAGACTTGCCTAAAGACCAATTGAATTTGCTTTTATTTGGCGATAAAAATATTACCAATAATTTAGGGCTAGATTTAAACGATGAAAATATACCTGATACCTACACTGGTAGTTATGAGGGGATTGTGCCGATGTTAAAAAGATGGTTTACTTCTTCCCAAAGTACAGATGTGTTAAAAGGATGGGTGGAACAGTTTATGCAGCTCAATACTTGTGGAGATTGCAATGGTGCAAGGTTAAAAAAAGAAAGTCTTTGGTTTAAAGTGAACGAACTCAATATTGCAGCATTGAATGAAATGCATTTAAATGATTTGCAACAATGGTTTTTAGACTTGCCTAAAAAATTAGATAAAAAGGATACGCTCATTGCAACAGGTATATTAAAAGAGATCAATGATCGTATTGAATTTTTGATGAATGTGGGATTATCTTATTTATCATTAAGCAGGCCTTCAAAATCATTGAGTGGTGGAGAGTCACAACGTATCCGTTTAGCAACTCAAATTGGTTCTCAATTGCAAGGCATCACCTATATTTTAGATGAGCCTTCTATTGGTTTACATCAAAGAGACAACCAGCGTTTGATTGTGGCGCTCAAACAATTAAGAGATATTGGTAATACAGTATTGGTCGTAGAGCATAATAAGGATATCATGATGGCATCGGACTATTTAGTGGATATTGGTCCTAGGGCAGGTATTCATGGGGGCCATGTGGTTGCAGCAGGTACACCAGCTTCTTTTTTGAAATTAAAATCGGATACTGCATTGTATTTAGCAGGTAAAAAATCAATCGCTGTGCCTACAGAACGTAGAAAAGGCAATGGTTTAAGCATTGAAATAAAAGGGGCTACCGGAAATACTTTAAAGAAAGTCAATGCGAGTTTTCCTTTAGGCACTTTAACATTGGTCACCGGTGTGAGTGGATCAGGTAAGTCTACCTTGATCAATGAAACTTTATATCCTATCTTATCCCAATTCTGTTATCATAGTAAGACCAAGCCAATGCCTTATGCATCGGTAACGGGGATAGAACATATTGATAAAGTGATTGAGATTGACCAATCCCCAATTGGAAGAACTCCAAGAAGCAATCCTGCCACTTATTGCGGATTCTTTACTGATATTAGAACTTTATTTGCAGCAGTGCCAGAAGCCAAGATCAGAGGCTATCTAGCAGGCCGTTTTTCTTTCAATGTAAAAGGTGGAAGATGTGACGTATGTGAAGGTGGAGGCATGCGTGTGATTGAAATGAATTTTTTACCTGATGTGTATGTGCATTGTGAAAAATGTGCAGGCAAAAGATACAATAGAGAAACTTTAGAAATTAGATATAAAGGAAAATCTATCAGTGATGTGTTAAACATGACGGTGGAGGAAGCTTGTGAATTTTTCCAAGCCGTACCTTTTATTTATAGAAAAGTAAAAGTGTTACAAGAAGTAGGATTAGGCTATATCACATTAGGGCAATCATCGGTAACATTGAGTGGAGGAGAGGCGCAAAGAATTAAATTAGCCACTGAATTAGGGAAAAAAGATACAGGTAAAACTTTTTATATTTTAGATGAGCCAACGACTGGCTTGCATTTTCAAGACATTCAATTATTAATTAGCGTATTAAATCGTTTAGTGGATAGAGGCAATACGGTACTGGTGATTGAGCACAATATGGATGTGATTAAAATGGCGGATCATATTATTGATATGGGTCCAGAAGGTGGATCTGCTGGTGGATTGGTGCAATTTGTAGGTACTCCAGAACAAATGATTAAAAAATCAACAACGCATACGGCTAAATTTTTAGCCATAGAAATGCAGTAGTGTCAATAATTACTTAATTAAGAAAATAAATCTGGTGATAATAGCTTTGTAAGCGTAATCTTATTTTCTGATCATTGGAATATGCTCAATCGCATCCTCATAATACATCTCTCCAGCTTGCTCCCAACCTAGTTCTCCGTAAAATTTTTTAAGGTACAATTGTGCGCCAATTTTAATAGGGTGCTTGCCAAATAATCTTTCACATTCAGCAATGGAATATTGCATGAGTGCTTTACCTACTCCTATCGCTCTATGTCTAGGTGATCCTACCACGCGTCCTATACTTTGGTAGCCTGGATAGCTTTGGTTTACATCAAATAATCGAGTACTGGCAATGAGTTCGCCGTTAAGCCATCCCATTGTATGGTAGGCTATTTGGTCGTTATTATCCATGTCTAAAAAGACACAGTTTTGTTCTACTACAAAGACCTCGCTTCTTAATCTTAACATGGCATACAGCTCGTCCACGGTGAGTTCCGAGAAATGCTTTGTGCTCCATTCTATGGTTGGGTTCATTGACATAGCTACAAAATTAAGGATTTACATTTACTTCTTTTGTAATATATAAAAGTAGTCTAAAGCACTATCTCTGGTTGCAGGGTTTATAAATTCACCGGTTAACATGCTTACATGAAAGCTTGGAATAGATTCAATTTTATTGAATTTTGTCATTATACTGTCAGGTACATTTTTATTTTCAATTAAAATGAAATCGCCCTTTTTTGAAGTATTTAAGTTTTCAATATTCTTGAAACTATAATTACTGTAAAAATCTAAACTTCTTGAATCAGTAATTTTGTATACATAAAAATCGCTTTTATTTATCTTTTTATCATTGATGTATTTGCCTACTTTATTTCCTAATTGGAACTCCAATAGTTTAGGGTAAAAAAACAGATTCAAAAATAAATTGGTTGTTAATATAGTAAATAAAGCAAAATGTAAAATTTTTGGAACTCGATTATTATTAAAATAAAGAATTAAAGTAAAAATAACTACTGCTAACAATAATGAGATAGTAAGAAGTAGTTTATTACTATTAAATGGAATAAATAACAAGTAAACTAATAAAATTAAAATGATAGCAAATACGACGAAGTTTATAATATTTATTATTTTGCTAAATTTTTTATTACTTCCATTAGATATTATAATGTTATTGATACATTTAGCTGTAATAATAGATATAAATGGCAAAACAACATAAATATAATGAGGTAGTTGATATCTACTACTTCCCAATGCTAAATAGGTGATTAAAAACCCCGGTACAGTAATCCATTCATGACTATTTGCAATTTTAAGTTTGTTTTTAATTAATTTAAATAATTCAAAAATCAGTCCAATTATAAAAAACAGTGTCCACGGTAAAAATCCCCATAATAAGTTTTCAAATAAAAAAAAGATGCTATCATTTTCATGCCATATACTCTCTCCAGTTATTCTACCAAAGCTTTGGGTCCAATAAAAAAATCTTAGGCCTGAAGTGCCAGTCTTGCCATACATTACTTTTTCAGGATGTAAATCAAATTGTTGATATAATCCGATATCCATAGGAAGCAACAAAATGATGATAATTACTAATCCAATTAGATATTCCCATCTAAATAATAATTTATATTGTTTATGAATAATTAAATGTGGGACAAATGAAAATATAGGTACCATTAAAGCAATAGGTCCTTTCGTCATCATTCCAAATCCAATAGCACTAAATGCAATAATTAAAGAAACCCAATTTTTATTTTGTAACCAACTAGCAAATTTCCAAATCCCTAAAATCACCCAGCACATTAACATGGTATCCGTTCTTACATCATGTGTAATTAAAAACATTGCTTGGGAAGTTGCCAAGACCAATGCTGACAAAATAGCAATTTCTTTTTTATAATACAGCAATGTAAATTTATAGGTACTGTAAATAGCAACTACTGCCATCAAAATAGACGGCAATCTAAAAGCGAAATCGTTCATTCCAAATAAATACATACTAAATGAACTAGCCCAAAAAAGAAATGGAGGTTTATCTAAATAGTCTTTTCCTTGGTCAAAAATTTGCAAAAAGCTTTTATTTTGTAACATTTCCCTACAAATATTCCCATATTGAACCGAGTCGATTTCAATTAATGGAATAAAAAGGCTGCCAAGAATATAAATTACAATACTTGCAATTATGTAATTCAAGTATATTTTGTGTGCACTTTTTTTATTATTAATCATTTTTTGGGAATAATTTTAGTCTATTTTATTCATACTAAATGAAATAAATATATTATTGTTCCAAATATATTATATTTATATTGAAATTAATCATTCGAATTATAAATATATCAATGGCAATCAATAAAATTTCAATAATTGTCCCTGCTTACAATGAAGCATCTACGATATCAATCATTATAGATAAGCTCATTAATTTGTCATTGATAAATAATATTAATAAAGAAATTATAATTGTAAATGATTGTTCCACTGACAATACTGCTGCCATAGTTGAAAATATAATTTCTATGCATCCAAGTTCTGAAATATATTTTATTTCTCATGAAAAAAATTCAGGAAAGGGTGCAGCAATTCATACCGGGATAAAAAATGCAACAGGGGATTATTTGATTATACAAGATGCTGATTTGGAATATGACCCTAATGAATTTAATATACTTTTAAAACCAGTTATTGATGGCTATGCGGATGTAGTATATGGATCAAGATTTCTTGGAGGTTCTGCACATCGAATTTTATTTTTTTGGCATACAATTGGAAACAAATTTTTAACCTTTCTGTCAAATTTATTTACAAATTTAAATTTAACAGATATGGAAACTTGTTATAAGCTTTTTAAAACCGATATTATCAAGGGAATAAAACTTAATGAAAAGAGATTTGGATTTGAGCCTGAAATCACGTCTAAAATATCAAAAGTAAAAAATATTAGAATTTACGAAGTTGGTATTTCTTATTATGGAAGAACTTATGCTGAAGGAAAAAAAATAAATTGGGAAGATGGATTTAGAGCTATATACTGTATTATCAGGTATAATTTATTCTCTTAATTTTAGTATTTCCTTATTCAAAAAGGTGATTGTAATCTCTGACTAATTTTAAAGTCATACGAATATGTAAGATGCCTACCGCCCCAATCACAAAAAGAAAATAAGCTGCAATACGCAAGGACTTTAGTACAAATTGGCTATTCATTTCTGGGGGTAGGCCAGATTGTTGTGCTAAAAATTCATCAATAAATTTGATCAAAATAACATCATTTGAAAGCAATATGCTTACAGCGTTCAAAAAGATCAAACAAAACATCAATAAGCTCACATAAGCATTGACTTTGATCCAATCCTTTAATTTAGAGGTTAACATCTGCTCTCTTTCAATCCCCAATTTTAAAAACTTAAAACTAGTGAAACTATAAATCACAATACAAGCCATTGCAAATACTAAGATCATGGCACTTGGATTGGCTAGCGCTGAAATCAATAAAATGCTATCCATAAAAGCAAAAAATAATGCAATAGGAAGTAGTATGTAAGACAATACAAGGTATAATTTCGAAGGTTTTTGCATGGGGCTACTTTAAATTTAGTTTGATATGCAATTCTTCAAATTGTTTAGCATCAATGCTGCTTGGTGCATCTAGCATCACATCACGTCCACTATTGTTTTTAGGGAAGGCAATAAAATCTCTAATACTTTCACTGCCACCTAATAAAGCACATAGACGATCAAAGCCAAAAGCAATACCACCATGTGGCGGTGCACCATATTCAAAAGCACCTAATAAGAAGCCAAATTTATGTTGTGCTTCCTCTGGTGTCATGCCTAAAGCGGCAAACATTTTTTCTTGTAAAGCTCTTTGGAAAATACGAATTGAGCCTCCTCCAATTTCATTGCCATTTAAAACCATATCATACGCGTTGGCCTTAATGCCTGCATAAGGATGTTCTAAGTACTTAGCTGCGTCCTTAATTTCTGGCGCATTATTGATCATAATATCAATATGATCGGGTTTAGGAGATGTGAATGGATGGTGTCTAGCAACCCAACGATTGCCTTCTTCGTCGTATTCAAATAATGGGAAATCCATGACCCATAATAATTTAAATTCATCTTCTTTTCTAAAGCCTAATTGCTTGCCTAATGATAACCTTAATTCACTAATTGCTTTACGTGTTCTTTCCTCAGCACCTGCAAGTATTAAAATTAAATCACCTGCTTTTGCATACGCTGCTGCAGCAATGGCTTTTAATTTATCCTCAGAATAAAATTTATCTACGCTGCTTTTGAAACTTCCATCTGCATTGCATTTAATGAATACCATGCCTTTCATACCTATCTGAGGACGCTTTACCCACTCCGTTAAATCATCTGTTTGCTTACGTGTGAACTCACCACATCCTGGTGCAGCAATGGCCACAACTGTTTCTGCTTCATCAAAGACTTTGAAATCAACTCCATTGATTAAAGCTGCTTGATCTGCTTTGTCTGAGAATACATGGGCTGGTTTTTTTAAATTACATACTTCCATGCCAAATCGAATATCCGGTTTGTCATTTCCATATTGCCACATCGCATCCTCCCAAGTCATTCTTTGAACGGTCTCGGTGTAATCAATATTTTTAACATCTTTGAATATGCTCTTAATTAATCCTTCGAACATATTTAAAATATCTTCTTGTTCTACGAAACTCATCTCGCAGTCAATCTGTGTAAATTCTGGTTGACGATCGGCTCTTAAATCCTCATCTCTAAAACATTTTACAATTTGGTAGTAACGGTCATAGCCACTTACCATCAATAATTGCTTGAAAGTTTGAGGAGACTGCGGTAACGCATAAAATTCACCTGGGTTCATTCTACTTGGCACTACAAAATCACGTGCACCCTCTGGTGTGGACTTGATTAAAAAGGGTGTTTCAATATCCATGAAACCTTTTTCATGTAAATAGTTTCTGGTAGCACGATTGACACTATACCTTAATTCAATATTCTTTTTTATGGCGTTTCTTCTTAAATCCAAGAAACGGTATTTCATTCTAATATCATCTCCACCATCTGTATCATCCTGGATGGTGAATGGAGGAACAATAGATGCATTCAAGATTGTAAATTCAGTGACTTCAATTTCAATTTCACCAGTCGGGATATGTGCATTTTTGCTTGAACGCTCAATCACTTTTCCTTTTGCTTGAATGACAAACTCACGACCAAGTGGAGCCGCATCCAATTGTGCCTGCAATGCTTCCCCTAATAAAAGTTGTGTAATCCCATAACGATCTCTAAGGTCCACAAAATTGATGGCACCAAATTTACGAATGGTTTGTACCCAACCAGCAAGTGTCACTTCCTGACCTACAAATTGAATATTTAACTGACCACAATGGTGCGTACGATACATAGATTGCTATTATAATGAATGGTCAGCAAATATAGCCCAAATCCTATAAATTACCGATCTTTGGCCCATGAGCGAAACAAGTATATCTAAACAGTCTAGACGTGTTATTTTATCGGGTTATTTCTTTTATACCGGCATTTGTTTTGCAAGTTGGGCGAGTAGAATCCCTGACATTAAATTGGCCCTAGGCCTAACGGATGCGCAGTTTGGAGGCATGCTCTTATTCTTGCCATTGGGTTCTTTTTTAGGGATTCCTATTTCTGGAAGCTTAACTGCCAGACACGGAAGTAATATCATGCTTAAAATTGCTTCTGTATTGTATCCTTTATGCTTGGTCAATATTGGATGGGCTGCCAATACCAATGTGGTGCATTTAGGATTAGCCCTTTTTATTTTTGGCATGATTGGTAATTTATTCAACGTATCAGTGAACACCCAAGCGGTTGAATTGGCAAAATTATTTGAGAAAAGTATCATCTCTACATTTCATGGATTTTGGAGTTTAGCCGGATTTGTAGGTGGATTGATAGGGAGCTATTTTATTGCACAGTCTTTAACACCTATCATGCAATTTATTGTGATCCTTTTTTTGGGTTATATTTTTCTTTTTGCAACACAGCAACATCTTTTACATAGCGCGTCCAATAAACAGTCGCTCAAAAAAATGTGGACCAAACCAACACCCTTGATGTTTCAATTTGGATTAATTGCTTTAAGTAATATGATTTGTGAAGGGATGATGTTTGATTGGAGTGGGGTATTTTTTCAATCGGTCGTAAAAGTGTCGGAAAGTCATAGAACCATTGGCTATATTAGTTTCATGGGCTGTATGACTACAGGCAGAATGTTTGCAGACACGCTCATTAATTATTGGGGCCCCCGAAAACAATTGATGCTAAGTGGTTTATTGGTGACCCTAGGATTGGTGATTGCGATTCTTCAACCATCCATTATAACAAGTACGATTGGATTTATGTTGGTAGGATTTGGCGTATCATCGGTGATACCAACTATTTATGGCAGTGTAGGTAGATCAGCTGAGCCCGGACAAGCAAGTATTGCACTCGCTTCTGTATCCTCCATTGGTTTTTTTGGATTTTTAATTGGTCCACCTATTGTTGGGTTCTTATCAGGCGCCCTTGGATTAAGATGGGCCTTTTTAACCATCTCCATTTTAGGCATAGTGACTTTTATTCAATCCTATAGATTAAAAAAGTACTTGTAAATTTATAAGATCCCTTTATGTCTTGGTTTGTACCAGATATAATAATAGGCAAGAATCAACATCCCAATTAAAAATGGAATCATAGCTAAATGTTTTACAGTCAATCCGTATCCAATTGGAACATGATCTACTTTAAAAAATTCTGTGCACATCCAAAAAGAGTTAGCTGAGATCCAAACAGTGATTGCAAGGTTATGGCAAAGTTCTGAAACAATTGTTCTAGTTCTCCAAGCAATGATGATTGAAATAAGGAGTGTGGGAAAAATCATTGTAATGCCCAACAAAGTAAATCCCATACACCAACCAATGTCTTTAAAAATCCAAAATACAATATGCAGGTTTTCCATCCTTCGATACTTAATGGGAATATTGTAATAGTCTTGTTGGTCTTTAGTCATTTTTTTTAATGGGATATATGGTATGATTAATTGTTGTTCAATTTAAAGATAAAAATTATTACTAGTTTTTGATTCGCACTAGGTTTTTTTTTTCAAATTTTTTTCAAATCGCTCCAGACTAGCTTCAGGATGAATAGGCGATCCTGTTTCACAATACTCGATTAATTGATGCGCAAAAAAGGGTGCTAGTGAACAGCCCTTGGTACCCATGCCATTGCAAATGCCAATAGATGGATAGCTGGGATGCAAGCCCACAAAGGGTCTTCGCTCTTGATTGGCTGGGCGTATACCTACAATATGGTCTACCACCTTAAAAGGTATTTTCAATAATTGTCTGAGCGCGTCTTCCATCTTTGTTCTAAAAGCACTACTTGGTGCAGCATCTGCATATTCCCATTCATAATTAGAGCCTACCCAGAATAGTTGATCCTTCCAAGGAACGATGGATAAATTATGTTTGTAAATAGTTTGATTAGGGAGGTCTTTGATTTCCACAATCAAGGCTTCTCCTTTATTGGGTGCAAAGGGTAACATTTTAAAGTAAGGGTTTTGCATGCTACCTAAGCCATCACTAAAAATGATACGATTGGCTTGAATGCCTTTCCATGTAACACCTTCATTTGTGATTTGTAGATCCGCTATATCAAATTTGGTATCAATGTATTGCTGATGCTGTATTAATTGTGCACGCCAACCTGTTATCATTAAATTCAGATCGATCCAAATAGTTTGATCAATTTGTCCCGTACCAAAAGGCGTGTGCATGAAAGCTTCAAAATCGGAAGCGGTATTTTTTTGCAGATATACATTCTCGTGTTCATAACGGTATTCAAAACTTTCTTGCATTTGCAAAGAAGGATGAATCAATACCACTGGCGCTTCGCGGACAATTGTTGTATTTAATAGAGCGCCTAAATCCGAATAAGCTTTTAAAGCAAAAGGTAAAAAAGTATCGATCATCCAAGTTTGTACAATGCGTCTGCCCGTAACTGGATTAATCACCCCACTTGCTACTTGTGATGCGGATGTTGTATGGCTGTCGTTCACCACCATACATGTTTTACCTGCTTTCAAAGCATAGTAACTTAACCATGTACCTACAAGGCCTTGGCCAATTATGAGGTAGTCTAGTTTTTTATGAGAAGTGGTTTGCTCCAATCTTTATTGCTTAATGAAAGTGTGTATATCAATGCGGATACTGTCTTGTATTGTATCTACTTTGGCGACTAGTTCTAAAGTGAATTTTCCTTTATAATCATTCGGTACGGTAAAAGGAAATTCAGTTTCAAAAAATTCATTTGCAATGGTCGTAAAATATTGAAAGGGGAAAAAGTTTAAGAACCATCCATCCACCGATTTTTTTGTTTCAGCATTGTATATTGCAAATTGAAGATGACCTGTTTGCTCTATAGTCAATTGATGCTTCACTTGCACTTTTAATTTTAAAGTTTCGCCTAAAAACATTTCTGTTGGTGCAGTAAAATGTATGCTGAGTGGTTTTTGTTGTGCTAGGGATTGTGTGGTCATTAAAACACAACATAATAATAGGGTACTGTATACAAAGCGCAGGTTCATCTTGAGGTTCATCTTCATAATCATATTCATATTCATCTTCATCTTCATGTTTCAAAAATACAATAAAAAATCCCTTAGCATCTTATACTAAGGGATTCCTTTATTCCAATGAATCGGTTTATTCTTATTTCTTTAAAACTGCTGCCATTGTCTTTCCAATATCAGCAGGACTTGCACAAACGTGGATACCACATTCCGCCATAATTTTCATCTTTGCTTCTGCTGTGTCATCTGCACCACCAATGATCGCACCAGCGTGACCCATACGGCGTCCTGGAGGGGCTGTTTGACCCGCGATAAATCCTACAACTGGCTTTCTCATATTGTCTTTAATCCAATTAGCAGCATCTGCTTCCATACTTCCACCAATCTCGCCAATCATAATGATACCCTCTGTTTCTGGATCGTTCATTAATAATTCAACCGCTTCTTTAGTTGTTGTACCAATGATTGGGTCACCGCCAATACCAATGGCAGTCGTGATACCTAATCCAGCTTTCACCACCTGATCTGCTGCTTCATATGTTAATGTACCGCTCTTTGAAACAATACCTATCGTTCCTTTCTTAAAAATAAAGCCCGGCATGATACCTACTTTAGCTTCTTCTGCAGTAATCACACCTGGACAGTTTGGTCCAATTAATCTTGTGTGCTTACCTGCTAAGAAATTTTTTGCTTTCACCATATCTTGAACTGGGATACCTTCTGTAATACATACAACCAATGCAATCCCTGCGTCTGCAGCTTCCATAATCGCATCTGCAGCAAATGCTGGAGGTACAAAAATGATACTCACATTGGCACCAGTAGTTTTAACTGCGTCAGCTACTGTATTAAATACTGGGCGGTCTAAATGGGTTGTGCCACCTTTACCAGGTGTTACACCTCCAACAACTTGTGTTCCATATTCCATCATTTGAGTGGCATGAAAACTACCTTCTGTTCCTGTGAAACCTTGTACAATAATCTTTGATTGCTTATTTACTAGTACTGACATAGTCTACGCTTTATTAATTATGGCGCAAAAATAGGCTAAACGAGGTTTTTTCGCTGTTATTTCTCAACAAAAATTTGATGTTTTTTTCTAAATGACTTGCAAGTACTACTTTTGCGCTTCACATAGTCATTTAATAAAACATACTTATGGCAACAACATCAGACATCACAAGAGGAATGATCCTAAAATTGGACAATAGTTTATATACTGTAGTAGAATTTGGAGAGAATAAAACTGCTCGTGCAGCAGCTAAAATCTGGGCTAAATTAAAAGGTGTAGACAATAAGCGCTCTATTGAAAAAACATGGAATAGCGGTGAAACCGTTTACCCAGTGCGTGTTGAGAAAAAAACATTTCAGTTTTTATATAAGGATGACAGCGGTTACAACTTAATGAACAATGAAACATTTGAACAAATTGTGATGGCCGAAGAGATGATTGATGCACCTCAGTACCTTATAGAAGGGGCAGAAGTTTTTGTTTTTATGAATACGGAGACCGAATTACCAATTGGTGCTGAATTACCAGAAAAATTGGATGTCTTAATCACTTATTGTGAGAATGGCGTTAAAGGGGATACCGCAACACGTGCTTTGAAATCAGCAACAATTGAATCAGGAGCGACTATTATGGTCCCATTATTTGTGAACGAAGGGGAGAAAGTTAAGATTAATACCAAAAATGGGGAGTACGTTGAACGTGTAAAGTAGGTTTTTTAGCCTCTTTTTTAAAAGTAGGCCATATATAAATTCCTTAAAAAAGGGTCATTTTTCATAAAAAATGACCCTTTTTTTGTGCTTTTTGGCAAAAAAAGCCCATTTTTGTCCAAATTAACCAAATATGGACTTAAAGCAAATTCACGATTTAATTAAGGTAGTCAACAAAAGCAATATTGGAGAAATCAGCATCGAAGATAAAGATGGCAAAGTAACCATTAAGCAAAAAGAAGATAAAATCACAGTGACATCTGCACCTGCTCAAACAGTATATGCAGCTGCTCCATCTGCTGCCGCACCAGTTGCACCTGCTCCTGCTGCTGCCCCAGCTGCCGACAATTTAATCACTATTAAGAGTCCAATGATTGGTACTTTTTACAGAAGAGCTTCTCCTGATAAGCCGTTATTGGCAGAAGAGGGCACCGAAGTCAACTCAGGTAAAGTAGTTTGTATCATTGAAGCCATGAAATTGTTCAATGAAATTGAATCAGAAGTAAAAGGTACGATTGTTAAAATTTTGGTGGAAGATGCAAGCCCAGTAGAGTTTGATCAACCATTGTTTTTAGTGCAACCTGCATAAGGGTCTGCATTCAACCATCCCCAACCTGTTTAACTTAAAATTAAAAGATGTTTAAAAAAATATTGATTGCCAACAGAGGCGAGATTGCTTTGCGTATCATAAGAACCTGTAGAGAGATGGGTATCAAAACGGTTGCAGTGTATTCGACCGCAGACAAAGATAGCTTGCATGTAAAATTTGCAGATGAAGCTGTTTGTATTGGTGGTCCAAAGAGCCAAGAATCTTATTTGAATATCCCACATATCATGGCTGCTTGTGAAATCACCAACGCTGATGCAGTCCATCCTGGTTATGGTTTCTTAGCAGAGAATGCCAAGTTTGCGCAAATCTGTGCAGACCACGGCATTAAATTTATTGGACCTACCCCAGAGATGATTAATAAAATGGGGGATAAGATCACCGCAAAAGAAACGATGATCAAAGCAGGTGTTCCCGTAGTGCCAGGTGGAGAAGGTTTATTAGAGAGTGTGGATGCTGCAAAAATATTAGCTAAAGAAATTGTATATCCTGTCATCATCAAAGCAACTGCTGGTGGTGGTGGAAAAGGAATGCGTGTTGTTTGGAATGAATCAGAGATTGAAAAAGCATTCAATGATGCGAAGATGGAAGCGGCTGCAAGTTTTAAAAATGATGGTTTGTACATGGAGAAATTTGTGGAAGAACCAAGACATATAGAGATTCAAGTAGCGGGGGATCAATTTGGAAATGTTTGTCATTTGAGTGAGCGTGATTGTTCAATTCAAAGAAGACACCAAAAATTAGTAGAGGAATCTCCTTCACCATTTATGACACCAGATCTTCGTCAAAGAATGGGTGATGCTGCCATCAAAGCTGCATCCGCAATCAATTATGAAAGTGTAGGTACCATAGAGTTCTTAGTAGATAAGCATCGTAATTTTTATTTCATGGAAATGAATACGCGTATTCAAGTAGAACATTGCGTAACAGAGGAAGTAGTGAGTTATGATTTAATTAAAGAGCAAATTAAAATTGCTGCAGGCGAAAAAATTTCAGGCCGCAATTACGAACCACAATTGCATGCGATTGAATGTCGTATCAATGCAGAAGATCCATATAATGATTTTAGACCTTCACCAGGAAAAATAACAGTACTCCATACCCCAGGTGGACACGGTGTTCGTGTAGATAGCCATGTTTATGCAGGCTATGTAATTCCGCCTTATTATGATTCAATGATTGGTAAACTAATCACTGTGGCACAAACACGTGAGGAAGCAATCAATACCATGTATCGTGCATTGAGTGAATATGTGATTGAGGGTGTAAAAACAACGATACCTTTTCATTTGCAATTGATGCAAAACGAAGATTTTAGAAAAGGAAATTTCACGACTAAATTCCTTGAAACATTTACAATGAAGTAATTTTTAAACTGCGTTTTGCTTCGCAAAATAAACACAGTCTAAAAATTCTCTAATGAAATAAAAGAAGGGACCCCGTAAAGGAGTCCCTTCTTTTATTAGAGGAATAAAGTAATAGTATTAAAAAAGTCCCGATTGCTCGGGACTTAATAGTTTTATAGGTGCTTACTTTATAATTTAAGCACCTATAAAACTAACAATAATAATTTTAAAAAGGCTCCAATTTCTTGGAGCCTTTTTGTTGGGGGGTTCACCTTTGGGGATCATCCTTGATATCTACTATCTCATTTATCTCAAGAACAACAATTCTCTGTATTTAGGTAAGGTCCATAATTCATCGTCTACCAATTCTTCTAATTTATCTACATGGTAACGAATTTTATCAAAATATTGCGCTTTTACTTTGGCTTCATAAGCAATGGCTTTAGCTCTTGTGTCCTCAATATTATTTGCCACTTTTCTTGCTTCTACCATTTCATGTACATTATCATATACTTCTTGAATATGCGTGCTTACTTCTTTTAACAAAGTCAATTGGCCTTTGTATAGTTTTTCAGGTAAAGCAGCTTCGCGAAGTAGGCTTACGTTTTGTAACAATATATTTTGGTATTTAATAGATGCCGGTATGATATGGTTCGTTGCTAAATCACCCATTAAACGCGCTTCAATCTGTACTTTCTTAATGTACTTTTCTAATTCAATTTCATGTCTTGCTTCTAATTCGCTATGCGTATAAATGCCATTTTCTTTGAATAAATGCTTTGATTTTTCAGACACCATGGCGTCTAAAGCAACAGGAGTAGTTTTTAAATTAGGTAAGCCTCTTTTTTCTGCTTCTTTATGCCAAGCTTCACTATAACCATCACCTTCAAACAAAATCTTCTTACTAGAAACAATATACTTTTGAATCACTTGCATGATCGCAATTTCTTTTTTGTCTCCTTTTTCAACTAAAGCATCTACTTCCGCAGCAAATTTTGTTAAGGTATCCGCAATAATCGTATTCAACACCGTCATAGGATGACCACAGTTTGCAGTAGAACCTACTGCACGGAATTCAAACTTATTTCCAGTGAATGCGAAAGGAGAAGTTCTGTTTCTGTCCGTGTTGTCAATCATCAATTCAGGAATACTTCTATGTAAATCTAATTTCAATATGGCTTCGTCTTGCTCGTCAAACTTATTACCCACTCGCGTCTCTACATCGTTCAATACTTTAGTTAAATATTCTCCAATGAATACAGAGATGATTGCTGGAGGGGCTTCGTTCGCGCCCAAACGGAAGTCGTTGGATGCAGAAGCAATAGAGGCTCTTAAGATATCTGCGTAATCATGTACAGCCTTGATCGTATTCACAAAGAAAGTCAAGAACATTAAATTGGTTTTAGGTGTTTTACCTGGAGCCAATAAATTAATACCAGTATCTGTTGCAAGACTCCAGTTATTATGCTTACCACTACCATTGATTCCTGCAAATGGTTTTTCATGAAGTAATACAACCAAACGATGTCTTTTTGCAACACGCGTCATCACATCCATCAATAGAATATTATGATCTACTGCAATATTCACTTCTTCAAAAATAGGCGCACACTCAAACTGAGCGGGTGCTACTTCATTATGTCTTGTTCTTAAAGGAATACCTAATTTATAAGATTCATTTTCAAAATCACGCATAAACGCGTACACTCTTTCTGGAATAGATCCAAAGTAATGGTCTTCTAATTGTTGGCCTTTTGCAGGTGTGAAACCAAAAACAGTTCTACCACATTGCAATAAATCTGGTCTTGCATTTACCAGTGCTTCGTCAATCACAAAATATTCTTGTTCCCATCCTAATGTTGGAATTACTTTACTGATGTTCTTATCAAAATAATTACAAACAGTTACTGCAGCTTTATTCACTGCATCCACTGCTTTCATCAATGGTGCTTTGTAATCTAATGATTCTCCAGTGTATGCAATGAAGATGGTAGGAATACATAAAGTTTTTCCGTTGCCAATTTCAATGATGAATGGGGGAGATGATGGATCCCATGCGGTATAGCCTCTTGCTTCAAATGTCGCTCTCAATCCACCATTTGGGAATGAAGATGCATCTGGTTCTTGTTGTATTAAAGTAGCGCCATCAAATTCTTCAATTGCAGTGCCATCTCCCTTTAATGTAAAGAAAGAATCATGCTTTTCGGCAGTGGCACCTGTCAATGGTTGAAACCAGTGTGTGAAATGTGTCACACCTCTGCTCTCTGCCCAAGCACGCATCCCTGATGCAATTTGACCAGCCACAGTTCTGTCAATTTTTTTACCACCCTTGATACTTGTGATTAAACTCTTGTAAGCTTCGTCACTTAGGTATTCTCTTGCTGTTTTTGTGGTGAAAACACTTTCTCCAAATACACCAGTAATTTTTGCACTCTTAATATCTGGTGAATCAGGCTTAAAATGACTTACATGGTTGACTGCATCGGTTCTTAATGACATATATTATTAATTTAGAATATAAATAATTAGTTCAAATATATCCTCTTTTGTTCTATTTTTTGGTAAACAAACATGAAAAAATTGTAAAATGTGCATAAAATATAAATATTAAAATATTGTATATATGTTATTCTGCTACAAACTATTGATAATCATATTCATTCATTTTTTAACTACTAACAACAAGGCCTTTGAATGTTGGTAAATCCATGACAGGTTAAGTCCTTGGTTTTGTACCTTCGCCAAATCAATTTAAGCATAAGCCAATACCATGGAAATTACTGTTAAAACAGCCCAACAATTAAGACTTACCGAAGCAGAATTTGAAAGTATAAAAACGAAACTAGGACGCACGCCTAATTTCACAGAGCTATGTGCTTTTAGTGGAATGTGGTCTGAACATTGTAGCTATAAAAATTCTATTAAGTGGTTAAAAACTTTACCGCGTGATGGAGGAAGAATGTTGGTGGCAGCTGGTGAAGAAAATGCAGGTTTGATGGATATTGGAAATGATTACGGTGTGGTATTTAAAATAGAATCACATAATCACCCAAGTGCATTGGAGCCTTTTCAAGGTGCGGCTACAGGAGTAGGTGGTATTCAAAGAGATATTTTCACGATGGGTGCTAGACCAATTGCTTCATTGAATAGTTTACGTTTTGGAAAATTAGAAGATAAAAAAACACAACGTTTGCTCGCAGGAGTGGTACATGGTATTGGACATTATGGAAACTGTTTTGGTGTGCCTACTGTGGGTGGTGAAATTTATTTTGAAGAGTGTTATCATACTAATCCACTTGTGAATGCAATGAGTGTGGGTATTGTAAAAGCTGGTAAAACAGTTAGTGCTATTGCATTAGGAAAAGGCAATCCTGTATTCTTTGTAGGAAGTGCAACAGGAAAAGATGGGATTGGTGGTGCAAGTTTTGCATCAGCAGAAATTACTGCAGATAGTGTAGAAGAATTACCAGCAGTGCAAGTAGGTGATCCTTTCCAAGAGAAAAAATTATTAGAAGCTTGTTTAGAAGTGATAGAAACGGGTGGTGTAGTAGGTATGCAAGATATGGGTGCCGCAGGTATAATTTGTTCTACTGCAGAGATGAGTGCCAAAGGACAAGTGGGTATGCGCATTGACTTAGATAAAGTACCTACCCGTCAACAAAACATGAAGGCTTGGGAATTATTATTAAGTGAGAGCCAAGAAAGAATGTTGATGGTGGTGGAGAAAGGTAAAGAAGCGCAAGTATTAGCGGTGTTTGAAAAATGGGATTTGTCTTGTTCTAATATTGGTGAAGTAACCGATGATGGTTTATTAGATTTTTATATGAATGGTGTATTAGAAGCATCACTTCCTGCTTATGAATTAGTTTTAGGTGGAGGCGCTCCGCAATACACGCGCGAATACAAAGCACCTGCTTATTTAGCAAAAGTGAATGCATTTGATATGAATTCTGTTGCCGATATAACGAACTTACAAGATTCGGTGAAGCAATTAGTGCAAATTCCAAATATTGCTTCTAAGCGTTGGATATACACACAGTACGATAGCATGGTGGGTGCTGCGAATACTTCTACCAATGCACCAAGTGATGCATCAGTAGTCGTTGCAAAAGGAACAGGCAAGGCACTAGCGATGACAGTAGATTGTAATAGCAAATATGTTTATGCAAATCCAGAAGTAGGCGCCATGATTGCTGTGGCGGAAGCTGCAAGAAATATTGTTTGTTCTGGTGGCGAGCCTATTGGAGTTACCAACTGTTTAAATTTTGGGAATCCTTATGATCCAGAAGTGTATTATCAGTTTGTAAAATCGGTAGAAGGGATGGGTGCTGCTTGTAGAAAATTCAATACGCCGGTAACAGGTGGTAATGTAAGTTTCTATAATCAAAATCCGGATGGTCCTGTGTTTCCTACACCTACCATTGGTATGGTGGGAATTATTGAGGATATGAAAAACAGAATGACTTTAGATTTTAAAAACAACGGCGATACGATTGTTTTATTAGGTAGACAAAGAAACGATATTGGTTCATCTGAATATTTAAATAAATTAAAAGGTGTTGCATTTTCTCCAGCACCTCATTTTGATTTAGAAGAAGAATTTACTTTGCAACAATTAGTGACTTCTTTAATTAAAGACCATTCCATTATTAGTGCGCACGATATTAGTGAGGGCGGATTAATTGTTACTTTATTAGAATCTGCTTTTTATAATAACAAAGGTTTTGAAGTCAATTCAAATGAAAGTAGTTTAAGAAAAGATGCTTATTGGATGGGTGAGGCACAATCAAGAGTGGTGGTTTCTTGTACAAGTGCGCAATTGGCAAGCATTGAAGCGGCTGCTAAGAAGTTAAATATTGACTTTACTGTTTTAGGTAAAGTAACAGAAGGAACTATAACTGTGGATGGTGAAAATTGGGGAAGCATTGATAGTTGGAAAAACAGCTATGACACTTCCATTGAAAATAAATTAGCTTCAAAATAAATGACCAAACAACCCACCATAGTCATCACCGGTACTGCAGGCTTTATTGGTTCTGTGATGGTGCAGTATTTAAATGAAAATGGGTTGACTGATTTATTATTGGTGGATGATTTTGGTGTGGAAGAAAAAAGAAAAAACTGGGAGCAAAAAAAATATACAAAAGTGATTGAGCGTCAGGCTTTTTTAGATCAACTCATAAATGATGAATATGAAATTGATATTATCATCCACTTAGGCGCAAGAACCGATACCACTGAGTTTAATTATGCTATTCACGAGGAACTGAATCTAGCATATTCAAAATCGCTATGGCAATATGCGACAGCAAAACAAATCCCATTCATCTATGCATCATCAGCAGCAACATATGGTAGTGGTGAACATGGCTATGAGGATAGCCATACCATCTTAGATCAATTGGTTCCACTGAATCCCTATGGTATTAGTAAAAATGAATTTGATAAATGGGCGACTACGCAAACCGAGCAACCTCCTTTATGGACAGGCTTGAAGTTCTTTAATGTCTATGGTCCGAACGAAGGGCATAAGGCTAGAATGGCCAGTGTTATTTTCCATGCCTTCAATCAAATCAAAGAAACAGGTGTAGTCAAGTTATTTAAAAGTCATCGACCAGAATATAAAGAAGGAGAACAATTGCGTGATTTTATATACGTGAAAGATCTAGTAGCAGTGATCAATTGGATAATGCACGAAATGTTATCAGGTGAATGGGTGGCATCAAAAAATGGATTGTATAATTTAGGCACAGGAAAGGCTAGAAGCTTTTATGATTTAGCAGCCAATACTTTTATAGCACAAGGTTTAAAACCTAATATTGAATTCATTGATATGCCTGAAGATATCAGGGACAAGTATCAATACTTTACAGAAGCGAATATGAATAAGCTTCGAAGTGCTGGTTATACGGAACCCTTTACTAGTTTGGAAGAGGGTGTAGCTGACTATGTAAAAAATTATTTGCTTCCCTCAAAGAATTACTAAATCTCCACTTTATAAACAAAAGAGAAAATATACTATTCCGTAGCGAACGTTTTTGCTTGAGGGCTGATTGGTAAGTTGAATTTGTTTCCAAAAAAGATAAAGAGAAAATTTACTATTCCGTAGCGATCGTTTTTAGAGAGCCTAGGAATAGTAAATTTTCTCTTTTATTAAGTTGAAAGAACTAGTGCGCCTTCAAGAAAGCAATTGCTTTACTATAAGAATCATTTTTAGCTGCAGCATTATAACTAGGATTACTAGGATTCGCAAATCCATGACCTGCTTCGTATTTATAAGCAGTTAAGTTTTTCCCAGCTAATTTCATATTGTCTTCAAATGTATTCACCATGGCAGGAGAAGGAGATTGATCTAAATTTCCAAAGAAGCCAATGATATCACATTGAATAGATTTTAATTTTTCCATATTGGCTTCTGGACGACCATAATACATGACAGATCCTTTTGCCTGAGGTCCAGCAATGATAGCAGTTTGTAAGCTCCACATCCCTCCAAAACACCAACCCACACTATAAATCGAAGCTTTTGCTCCAGCATGCTTTACGGCACCTTGAATCAATGCCACCATTCGGTTCATATCTGCACCACGCATTAATTTCATTGCGCTATCTGGGGTAGCAGCCACTTTGCCATCATACATATCCACCGCCATCACATTCACATCCCCTAAGTCTTTGAAATATTGGTCTGCTTCCATTTTAATATTATCGTTCAAACCCCACCATTCTTGGATCACAATCAACCACTTATCTGATTTCTTTTTAGCAGGAATAAAATAAGCTTGTCCTGGCTTTCCATCAGCAGCATTAAATGGAACGATTGTACCCAATAAATCTGCAGGGTTGACTACAGCCGGGGCGATATGCAGATTCACAAATTTTGCCTGGCTTGCCTCTAATTGATAAGCTTGCTGGGTCTCCATATTAAGACACTCAATGACCTCGCCTTTGTCCAGGGTTGGATGCTGTGTTTTTTCCCATTGCCAGCTGATTAAACTTGCCGTAAAAAGCAGTGCAAATAAGGTATAAAAGGTCTTTTTCATGAATTTTATTTTAATTTGATTTAAGATGTTCACTTTTATGTAACAGTTATAAACATTTATTGTTTAGGCCGTTTTATACATTTTGTAGGCGGTGTTTTTTAGCCTATTTTTGTATGACCTCTAAGCATTTTCCAACAAACAAGACGGTCAAATTAAAAAACAATTGAATTGGTCCTCCTCAATAGGCAACTATTGCTGGAATTCCTTTTTCAATATTAGACGAATTTAAAGTTATGGCAAAGTATATTTTTGTTACGGGTGGCGTTACAAGTAGTTTAGGAAAGGGTATTATTGCCGCTTCTCTAGCTAAATTATTACAGGCACGTGGCATCACTGCTACGATCCAAAAGTTTGACCCTTATATTAATGTCGATCCAGGTACTTTAAATCCTTATGAGCACGGAGAATGCTATGTCACTGAAGATGGTGCAGAAACCGATTTAGATTTGGGCCACTATGAGCGTTTCTTAAATACCCCTACCTCACAAGCGAACAATGTTACTACAGGCCGTATCTATCAGACTGTGATTAATAAAGAAAGAGCGGGTGAATTTCTTGGCAAAACAGTGCAGGTGGTACCGCATATTACTGATGAAATTAAGCATCGAATGCTGTTATTGGGTCAAGATGGAAAATACGATGTAGTCATTACAGAAATTGGTGGCACAGTGGGTGATATTGAGAGTTTACCTTTTGTGGAAACTGTGAGACAGATTCAATGGGAATTGCCAGAGGAGGATGTGATGGTGGTACATTTAACTTTAGTGCCTTATTTAAAAGCGGCTAAAGAATTAAAAACAAAACCAACACAACATAGTGTGCGTATGTTGAGTGAAGCAGGAGTTCGTCCAGATGTGATTGTATGTAGAGCAGAAGAGCCTTTAAATGATGATATCAAAAGAAAAATTGCATTGTTTTGTAATGTGAAAGCAGGAAGAGTGATTGAAGCAGCAGATGCATCTACCATTTACGAAGTGCCATTGAAAATGTTAGAAGAAAAATTAGATTTAATTGTACTCGAAAAATTAAAAATCACCAATTTTAAAGAGCCAGATTTAACCAAGTGGAAGCTATTTTTAGATAAATTAAAAAATCCTAAGTCTACCGTAAATATTGGTCTAATTGGTAAATACATTGAATTACAGGATGCTTACAAATCTATTTTGGAAGGATTTATTCATGCAGGTGCTATGAATGAGGTGAAAGTGAATGTAGTGAACGTGCATAGCGAAGACATTACCCAAGAAAATGTGAAGGAATTAGTGAGAAGTTTAGATGGATTATTAGTAGCTCCTGGATTTGGAAATAGAGGGATAGAAGGGAAAATTATAGCTGTTCAATACGCAAGAGAAAACAATTTGCCGTTTTTTGGTATTTGTTTAGGCATGCAAATGGCTGTGATTGAATTTGCCCGAAATGTAATTGGATTAAAAGAAGCACATTCTACAGAGATGGATCCAAATAGTCCTGACCCCGTCATTAATATGATGGAAGATCAAAAGGCCATTACAATGAAGGGAGGAACGATGCGTTTAGGATCATATCCTTGCACCATCGCAGAAAATACATTGGCACATAAAATATATGGCACCACTTCTATCAACGAGCGTCATCGTCATCGTTATGAATTTAACAATGCCTATTTGAATGCGCTCCACGAAAAAGGAATGGTCACTAGTGGGGTCAATCCTGCCACTGGATTGGTAGAAATTATTGAATTACCGAATCACCCATTCTTTATTGGTGTACAATACCATCCAGAATTAAAGAGTACAGTGGAAGCACCGGCACCTTTATTTGTGCATTTTATTGCTGCTGCAAAAGCCTACGCAAAAAAGTAAATTTCCACTTTGCTATACCGCTAACATTTGTTAGTTTTGTACCATGCAAAAAATAAGAATTTTAACTTCGACTAGTTTGTTTGATGGCCATGATGCCTCTATCAATATCATGCGTCGCGTGTTGCAAGAACAAGGTGCAGAAGTCATCCACATGGGACATAATCGATCTGCACAAGAAATTGTTGAAGCAGCGATCGAAGAAGATGTGCAATTGATTGCCATTACATCTTATCAAGGAGGTCATATTGAATTTTTTTCCTACCTCAGAAAATTATTAGACGATGCAGGCTATCAACATATTAAAATTGTCGGTGGGGGTGGTGGAACCATTTTACCTTCTGAAGCTGCTATCATTCATGCAAAAGGAATCTCAAAAATATATTTACCTAAGGATGGTCTTGCCATGGGGATCGAAGGGATGATTAAAGAAGTGATTGCATTTGCTAATTTTCCATTAAAATCCAATCAAACAACTAAGTATCCGAAACTACCTTTTGATAAAAAAACTGATCCAAGAAAATTGGCAAGGGATATTACACTTTTGCAAAATGGTACTTTAAAAATTAAGAAAGACAAAAAAGTAGTTCAAAAAAATATTCCTGTCATTGGATTAACTGGAACAGGTGGTGCAGGAAAGTCTACCGTATGTGATCGCTTGGTACATTATTTTATACAAACCAATCCTGATTTAAGTATCGCTGTGGTGTCAGTAGATCCTACTAAGAAAAAAACAGGTGGCGCTTTATTAGGAGACAGAATTAGAATGAATGCCATACATCATCCCAATGTATTTATGCGATCACTCGCAACAAGATCGGATCATCAATCCATCTCTGGATCCTTAGACCAAGTGATTTATTTATGCAAAGCAGCTGGCTATGATGCCATCATTATTGAAACTGCAGGTGTTGGTCAAAATGATGCATCCATTGTAGATTATGTGACGCTACCTATGTATATTATGACACCAGAATTTGGTGCAGCTAGTCAGTTGGAAAAAATTAATATGATTGACTTTGCGCAAATTATTGGCATCAATAAATTTGATAGAGCAGGTGGATTGGATGCAATAAGAGATGTTAAAAAGCAATACGCTAGGTCACGTCATTTATTTAATGCAGATCCTGCCACATTGCCTGTTTATGGAACCATTGCTTCAAAGTTCAATGACCCGGGCATGCAGCATCTATTCAATCATATGATTGAGTTAGTGAATCAGCAACATCAACTAAAATGGAAGACCATTGCAAAGCCATTGGCATACAATGCGAGTCTGGTGGCCACACCAACTATTCCACTTAATCGTTTTAATTATTTAAATGAAATTGTTGAAACCATACAAAGAAATAAAGTTTGGATAGCGGAACAAAAGCAGCTGGCTTCTCAATGGTATAGTTATGAGCAAGTGATGCAAAATCCAAAACTAAAAAAATTAACGCTTTTAAAAGAAGAAGCCGATAAAGTTGCTGGCGCAATCGATCCAGAAGTGAAAAAATCTATTCAGACTTGGGAAGCAACAAAAAATACCTACCAACAAGATGCATTGGTCTATGAAATAAGAGGTAAAAAGATTCATCAACCTTTAAGATTTAAAACGGAATCAGGCTTGTCACTTCAGAAAGTGTATCTACCTAATTTTAAAGACTGGGGAGATATTGCAGAGTGGCAATTAAAAGAAAATGTACCAGGGCATTATCCCTACACGGCTGGTGTGTTTGATTTAAAACGAACAGGCGAGGATCCAACAAGGATGTTTGCTGGTGAGGGCGGTCCAGAAAAAACCAATCAACGCTTTCATTTTTTAGCAAGCGGACAACCTGCAACAAGATTGTCTACTGCATTTGATAGTGTGACTTTATATGGGCAAGATCCTTCTAATAGAATGGATGTATTTGGAAAAATTGGCAATGCGGGTGTGAATATTGCATCGGTGGATGACATTAAGAAATTATATTCAGGGATTAATTTAAATGACCCAACCAGTTCTGTGAGTATGACCATCAATGGTCCTGCAGCAATTATTTTAGCGATGTTTTTTAACGCATCGATTGATCAAGCCTGTGAACATTACATTACGGAAAAAAAAATGTGGCCAGCTGTCAATAAAAAATTGAATCAAATTTTTAAAACAAAACCTAGGCCAGTATACCATGATTTTGAAAGTTTGAAAAAACAATCCATCCAACACAATGGTTTAGGCTTAAAATTATTAGGTGTAAGCGGTGATCAAGTGCTTGATCCAAAAGTGTACGATACGATTAAAAAACAAGTCTTACAAAATGTACGTGGAACACTGCAGGCGGACATCTTAAAAGAAGATCAAGCACAAAACACTTGTATTTTCTCCATTGATTTTGCATTGAAGTTAATGGGCGATGTGCAAGCTTATTTTGTAGACCAAAAAGTGAAAAACTTTTATAGTATCTCTATCTCAGGATACCATATTGCAGAAGCTGGGGCCAATCCAATTACACAGTTGGCATTTACACTGGCTAATGGGTTTACTTATATTGAGTATTTCTTAAATAGAGGTTTAGCGATAGATGATTTTATTCCTAATTTCAGTTTCTTTTTTAGCAATGGCATGGATCCAGAATATGCCGTGATTGGAAGAGTGGCAAGAAGAATCTGGGCGCAATCCATGAAGCTTAAATACAAGGCGAATCCAAGGTCTCAAAAATTAAAATACCATATCCAAACAAGTGGTAGAAGTTTACACGCGCAGGAGATTGATTTCAATGATATCAGAACCACATTGCAGGCATTGTACGCAATTTATGATCAGTGCAACAGCTTACACACTAATGCCTATGACGAAGCCATTACCACTCCAACCAAAGAGAGTGTAAGAAGGGCACTTGCGATTCAGTTAATCATTAACAAGGAATTAGGCACTGCGAAAGTGGAAAATGCGCAACAAGGTAGCTTCTTGATGAACGAATTAACAGACTTGGTAGAAGAAGCAGTGTTAGAGGAGTTGGAACGCATCAATGCAAGAGGCGGGGTATTAGGCGCCATGGAAAGAATGTATCAACGTTCAAAGATTCAAGAAGAGAGTATGTTGTATGAAACCAGAAAGCATCATGGGGACATCCCAATCATTGGTGTGAATACTTTTATTGATGAAGCAGATCAAAATAGCAATGATCGTCGCCCCGTATTTAGATCCTCAGCTGCCGAAAAGAAATTACAAATTGCCAATCTAGCACAATTTAAAAATAGAAATAAAGACCAAGCCGCTGATTATTTAAACTTACTGCATCAAGCTGCTGTTCAAAATGAAAATGTTTTTGAGCTCTTGATGGAAGCCGTTAAGTATTGTAGTTTAGGGGATATTACGAACCTGCTTTACCATACTGGGGGTAAATACAGTAGGAATTTGTAATAAAGCCTTAAAATAGCGTGAAAATGGCTCTAAATAGAGCCTACCTAGTGCTAAATACATCTTAAAAACATACCTTTGCCGCATCTATTTAGATTAATTTAAAAGCATGAAAACGGACAAAAATACGGTCATTGGGTTTGTATTATTAGCAGGTTTATTCTTTGTTTACTTTTGGTATACCAGTAAGCAGCAAAACGAAATTGCAGCCTACAAGCAAAAATTCGATGATTCGGTGGCCATTGTGAAAGCCAATGCCCAAAAGGCAGCAGCATTGAATACGGTTCAAATAATTGATTCAACTAAAAAAGATATAACTGGTATCGCAGTTGTTGCAGATACATTGAAAGAGCAGATTGCCATTTTAGAGAATGATTTAATAAAAGTAGCATTCACCAATAAAGGAGGTCAAGTAGCAAGTGTTACTTTGAAGAAATACAAAAATTCAAAAAAGGAATTGGTACAATTGGGAGATAGTAGCTCATTGTCTTATGCTGTTAATGCTGGCAACAATCAAACTGTACAAATTAACCAAGTTATATTTCCTGTATCCAATGTATCTACCGATCAGAATGGGGCTCAAAAAATAGAATATGCTTGGACCGCTCCAAATGGTAAAACAATTAAGCACCAATTTACTTTAGCAAAAGGAAAATACAATGTGGATTGGAATATCATGTTGGTTGGAGCAGATCAATTGTTGACTAACAATCAATTAAATGTTTTGTGGGATGTGCATTCTTATGGACAAGAAAAGACAACGACTTATGAGCGTCAAATGTCCAATATTTGTTTTGCAGAAGGGAACGAGTTTGATTATATTTCTAGCAACACCAATAAAGTTTTTGAAAAGCCTGTTCAATGGGTTGGACTAGTACAACAATTTTTTACAACGACAGTGCTTTATAAGGATGGATTTAATTCAGGTAAAATTGACTGGCAGCGTAAGACAGATAGTAGCAATGGACTAGCTACTTTGCAAGCTCAGTTCCAAACAAAATTGACTGGTGTAAATGCGACGATGCCACTCTCGCTTTATTATGGACCGAATGATTTTGAAATCTTAAAATCGCAAGCGCCAGAGATGGAGCAAATTGTGAATTTGGGAAGAGACTTATATTCATTTGTTCGCCCTATCAACAAATACATCATTATGCCAGTGTTTGATTTCTTTGCTGGCTTTGTTCAAAATTATGGATGGGTTGTATTTTTATTAACCATCTTTATACGTTTGGTGACTTCACCTTTGACTTACTCTAGTTTCTTGAGTACAGCTAAGATGAAAGTATTGAAGCCTGAACTAGATGAGATTAAGAAAAAGACAGGGGACGATCAACAAGCTTTTGCAATGGAGCAAATGAAATTGTTTAGAGAAGCAGGTGTGAATCCTTTGGGTGGTTGTATTCCAGCATTATTACAAATCCCTATTTTCTTTGCACTTTATAGTTTCTTTAATTCCAATATCGCTTTAAGGGGACAGTCCTTCTTATGGAGTCAAGATTTATCTAGTTATGATTCTATCTACACCCTTCCATTTAGTATTCCATTAGGTTTTGGAAGCCATATCAGTTTGTTTACATTAACAGCAGTATTGACCACGTTTATCTCGTCTATCTACAATATGTCGATGACACCAACGCAAGACAATCCTGCATTAAAGTACATGCCTTATATTTTTCCATTCATGCTATTGTTTATCTTCAATAGTTTACCTTCTGCATTAACATGGTATTATACCGTATCCAATATTGTGACTTTATTATTGCAATTGTTAATTCAAAAAGTCATCATCGATCATGATAAAATTTTAGCTACGATAGAGGTAAAAAGAAAGACGCCAAAGAAAAAAAGTAATTGGCAAGAGAAATATGAACAAATGATGGAGTCGCAAAAAAAAGTACAAGCCTTAAAAGATAAAACTAAAAAATAAAATCCCCTAAAGAGGCCTAATCCAAGCTGGGGTCTCTTTTACATTAATGTTTACTTAATATGCTACGATTATCCCCCTTAATTGTGTGCTTTCTGAGTTGTGTCGTCTTTCAAGTACATGCGCAAACTAAAGTTGTAGGTGAATGCGCCGTCACCTATGACATTCATCAAATATCAATCATTGGAGATACAAGTTTGATAGGTCAAAAACAAATTTTCATTAAGGGGAATAGTTGTAAAACAATTTTAAAGACGCCTCAGTTAACCCAGACCCTTATATTCAATACGCAACAAGACACAGCCATCATTTTAAAAGAGATTGGCTTGAATAAATTCCTTCAGTATATTCTATATACTTCCATTAATCCTGTGAACTTGGTTGCAGCCAAAAAAAATGACTTTATAAGTTCCATTTTAAATTATCCATGCACATCCATCACATTGTCTTGGGCAAATGGAACCTCAATGGAAGTAACTTACACAACTGCTATTTTACCCACGGTGACAGTATACGAACAAGCATTTAAAGAAATACCTGGATTGGTATTGAATTATCAATTAACGACAAAGGAAGGGAATCGAATATTGTATAGCGCAACAAAAGTTGACTTGAGTCCAATTACATTGAATGTATTTGAAGTCAATAAAAATAACTACCAACAAATTAATTAGGGATGTTGTGGACTTGGTGTCTTAAACCTAGGTAAAATCACTTTGTGACGATAAGGGATCACATAAGTGATATTTCCTTTATTGTATTTAAGATAATTTGATTGTCCCAATCCAGAAGTCATAGTCGTTGAAACTGATAGTCCTTTATAAAGTAGGCTAGATTTTAAATCACGAAATGTACTTGTTTTATGACTTAAGCTACTCAGGTTTTTTAAACTATATTTTTCGGTGACTTTTTTTGAATCGCTTGTACCGCTTACAATAGTTGATGCATTTACAGAAGAGGATACGACTGTAATAATTGCAAAAGAGGTTAATATGGTTCTTAGGATACGCATGGTTATTACGAAGATAAAACATTATGAGATTACGGCATAAAAATTTTTTTAACGATATATTGCTTCGACTGTGAACAATAAATTGGTTCAAATTAAGTCCGAACACGTACATTTAATAAATCAATGAAATGCCAAGAATTAAGCCTATTTAATTGATTTTCAATGTTTTATTAAACATATGTAAATAAATGCCATGTTCAATCATCAATTTGAAGACGAAAATGGAGATATTCAGGACCTTCTTTTGCGTTACCAGAACCTAAAAACTGGCAAAGCACCTTCTTATATAGAAGAGGATGATTTTGAGAAGATCATTGCCCACTTAGATGAAAAAGATGCGATTGTTGAAGCGATTGAAGCTGCAGATATCGCATTGTCTCAATTTCCATCTTCCGCCTTGCTGATGATTAAAAAAGCAGATTTATTGTTGGCTACCAGAAAATATACCGAAGCATTGGCATTGTTGAATACAGCCGCTTTGTATGATCATCAAGACATGAATTTGTTCATTCTTAAAACGGATGCTTATTTGGCATTAGATCAACCCGAAGAAGCGATTGTTTTATTGAAAGAGGCATTGCATTTATTTGAAGGTGCTGAAAGAACAGAATTACTTTTTGAATTAGCAGATGTCTATGATGACCACGAAGCCTTTGATAAAGTGTTTGATTGTTTGCAATTGATTTTAGAAGAAGAGCCAACCAATGAGGAAGCCTTGTACAAAATTTGTTTTTGGACAGATTTCACAGGACGTAATGAAGAAAGTATTGTACTGCATCAAAAGATGATTGACGAACAGCCCTACAATGCGCTTGCATGGTTCAATCTTGCTGCAGCTTACCAAGGTATAAAACTATACGAGAAAGCAATAGATGCTTATCAATTTGCAATCGTGATTGACGAGAAGTTTGATTATGCGTATCGCAATATGGGAGATGCATATCTAAGAACTAGAAAATATAAAGAAGCCATTGAGGCATTGGAGAAAGTACTAGAACTATCAAGGCCTGAGGATGTCATTTATGAAGCCATTGGGCATTGTTACCATCGATTAAAAAACTTTGCGCAAGCGAGGTTTCATTATAAAAAAGCGGTCCACTTAAATCCAGAAGATAGTAGGCTTTATCAAAAAATTGCTTCTACTTATATGTTAGAATCAAAATGGCAAATGGCGATCAAACAAATCGAACATGCCATTAGAATTAATAAACATATCAATGAGTATTATATCATGATGGGGGAGTGTTATATGTACTTAGACCAATACAAAGAAGCAGCAACCTATTTTGGCATCGTAGTTAAACATAAGCCAAAGCAAATTGCAGGATGGGAAAGTTTTATCAAATGTTTAATTGCCAATCATCAATATGATGCTGCACTAGAGCAAACAGAACTGGCCTATATGTCCACACAGGGTAAAGTTATTTTTGTATACTACCGAAGTGCGATCTTATTTATGATGAAAAAGCGAAAGGAAGGATTGCTGCAATTAGAGATGGCTTTGTCTAAATCTGGTAAATGGTTGAATAAGCTCATTAAATTTTATCCTGAACTGATTCAAGATCCTAAAGTGGTGGAATTAATCAGTCAATACAAGAAGCTTAGATAAACTGAGTATTTTAAATTATCTTTGCAAAAATAGCAATATGATCAATTTTAGTTTAACACAAATACCAGAAAGAACAAAACAGCCTAGACAAAACGGATTAACAATGGTCATGGATAAAGGCCTTAGTTTTAGAGATGCAGAGAATTTTATCAGTGTTGCCGCGCCTCATACAGATATTGTTAAATTAGGTTTTGGTACTTCTTTTGTGACACCGAATTTGAGAGCAAAAATTGAGTTATACCAACAGCATCATATTCCAGTTTATTTTGGAGGTACTTTGTTCGAAGCTTTTGTTATTAGAAATCAGTTCGATGATTACATAGCAATGTGCAAAGACTATAAGATTGATGTGATTGAAGTAAGTGATGGTTCAATTGAAATTCCACATACAGAGAAATGTGGTTACATTGAAAAAATAGCAAAATTTGCAAAAGTATTTAGTGAAGTTGGAAGTAAAGATGCCGCACATATTATCCCTCCTTACAAGTGGATTGAATTAATGAGTGCGGAATTAAGTGCTGGCGCTTCTTATGTCATTGCAGAAGCTAGAGAAGCTGGAAACGTTGGTATCTATAGGGGTTCAGGAGAGGTGAGGGAAGGGCTTGTGCAAGAGATCCTAACTAAAATACCTGCTGAAAAAATTCTTTGGGAAGCACCACAAAAAGCGCAGCAATTATATTTCCTTGAATTAATTGGTTGCAATGTGAACCTAGGTAATATTGCACCATCAGAAGTGATTCCATTAGAAGCAATGCGTATTGGACTTCGTGGAGATACTTTTGATTTATATTTAAATAAATAAATGTGCGCCAGTTTGGATTAATCGGATTTCCATTATCACATTCTTTTTCAAAAGGATATTTCGCCAATCATTTTTTGACCGAAAAGATATTGGATGCACAGTATGAAAACTTTCCAATTGAATCCATCGATTTATTTACAAGTTTATGGGAGAACAATCCATCTTTACAAGGATTGAATGTCACCATCCCGTATAAAAAATTAGTGATTCCTTTTTTACAACATCCTTCTTCGGTGGTACAATCTATTCAAGCTTGTAATTGTATCAAACTGCACGAAGGTGCTTTATACGGCTACAATACAGATGTGATTGGCTTTGAACAATCTTTATTGCCCTACTTACAGCCCCATCATCAAAAAGCACTCATATTTGGAACGGGCGGTGCAGCTGCTGCAGTAGAATGGGTGCTTAAAAAATTAGGTATCGAATATCAATTGGTTTCTAGAACTGCAACAGAAGGCGCTATGACTTATGCTACTATAAGTCCTGCAATCATTGCAACACATACATTGCTCATTCAAACAAGTCCTGTTGGCATGTTTCCAAATGTAGATGAAGCACCTAATTTACCTTATGAGGCAATCACCTCAAAGCATCATCTGTATGATTTGGTGTACAATCCTGCAATAACCAAATTTCTAGCAAAAGGTGCAGCACAAGGTGCGACCACGCAGAATGGTTTAGAAATGTTACACCTGCAAGCCGATGCGAGTTGGGAGATTTGGAATAGTGAGACGCCAATCATTCAGTAATGCTATAAAGTACCTAAGAATTCAAACAATTGTGTCACGGCTTTCTTTCTGTGACTGAATTGATTCTTTTCTTCCATCGTCATATTGGCAAAGCTTTTAGAAGCGCCATCGGCTACAAAAATAGGGTCATAGCCAAATCCATTTTCACCCTTCATGGTCGTTAAGATTTGTCCTTTGCAAATACCTTCAAAATAATAGGTTTGATTTTTCCAGATCAAACAAATGACTGTTCTAAACTGTGCTGTCCTATTTTCAATGCCAGTCATTTTACTTAAAACAAGGTCAATGTTAGCCTGCGCATTGCTATTGTCTCCTGCATATCTTGCACTTTTAACGCCAGGTGCGCCGCCTAAAGCAGCAATTTCTAATCCCGTGTCTTCACTAAAACAGTCTTGATTAGTCAAATTAAAAATGGTCATAGCTTTCTCTTGAGCGTTGGCTTCCAATTGATCATGCGGCTCTGGAATCTCAATTTCAATGCCAGCTTCTTTGAGTGGAATTATCTCAAAATTGTTTCCAACTAAGGATTGAATTTCGGCCACTTTATTTCGATTGTTTGTAGCAAAAATGAGTGTATGCATTTTAATTAAAAATTAGATTTATAATTTAAAAATTAATTTTAATGCGGTCCATAATTTTGTTTTTTCAATTTTAGAAGCTTGATCAATACCTTGCATTTGTGCTAAATTATTACTGAATAATAATTGGGTTTCGCCAAGTAAAATTGGCGTGTATAATTTAGTAGGTAATTTAATTTTTAATTGTGTTGGGTTGATGTCAAAAACCAATACAAAATCAGAAGGTACTTCTGTTAAAATTTGATGCAGTGAAAAGTTTTTATTTGCAAGGTTAATTAAGGCAATATCAGCAATGGTTAATTTGCACGCATTTAAAATTGACGTTAACAAATCAAAGTCTCTTTCATTTAAATGCACTGCATTGATATCTTGCACCAAAACAAGGATCTTTTTTTGGTGTTCCCCAAGAAATTTAACAGGACCAATGGGGGTAGCATCTTCGCTGATACTGTCAATTTCTGTGCTAGCTGGAATCTTGGGCTGTACTTTTTTATCCACATTTACCAACGCGGTACCTAGCACTAAGCTTTCTTTGTACAGGTGCACTAATACGCTATTTGGCAGTTTGTTTTTTACTTCTTTCATAGGGTTTGGATACCGAAAATTAACTGAATTGATTGGTTTGAAAAAATAACAATTGTATGTCTTTATTTTTTTGTGTTTCTTTGTGCTTGATTTTGCATTAAAAACGACTAAATATGAGTGTACATAATATCCCATTTATCGAAATGCCAAAGGAGCAATTAAGGCAGTTAGATGCTAAAAATTTCTACTTTGGAAAGAGCTTCACCAACTATATGTTGGAAGCAGATTATATCAATGGCGAATGGACAAATGCAGTCATCAAAAAATTCGAACCATTACAATTAGATCCATCTTCTGCAGTATTGCATTATGGTCAATCCATATTTGAAGGTATTAAAGCGTATAAGAGTGCAACAGACCAGGTGGTTATTTTTAGACCTCAAGAAAATTACAAACGCTTCAATACCTCTGCAGAAAGAATGCAAATGCCAGCAGTACCTGAATGGTTATTCATGGATGGTATGAAGCAATTAATAAAAATTGAACAAGATTGGATTCCAAAAGAAGCAGATCATTCTTTATACATTCGACCATTCATGATTGCAACAGATCCATTCATTGGGGTACGTCCATCGGCATTGTATAAGTTCATGATTATTCTTGGTCCTGCTGGTCCATACAATGTTGAAGCAATGAAGATTTTAATTGAAAAAAATTATACTAGAGCGACACCAGGTGGTGTAGGTTTTGCAAAAAATGGCGGTAATTATGGTGCAAGTTTGTACCCAGTTGTTTTAGCACAACAAAAAGGGTATGATCAAGTTTTATGGACGGATGCGTTGGAACATAAATATGTAGAAGAAGTGGGGATGATGAATGTGATGTTTGTGATTGATGGAAAAGTGATTACCCCAAGCTTGGAAAGAGGCACCGTGTTAAAAGGGGTGACAAGAGACAGTGCAATTACCTTGTTAAAGGAAATGGGGTATTCCGTAGAGGAGCGTAACCTTTCAATAGAAGAGATTGTTGCTGCACACAAATCGGGTAAGTTAGAAGAGGTATTTGGGGTGGGTACAGCTGCTGTGGTCTCTTTTATCTCCACATTAGCAGATGGAGATTATGTGATGGATTTTGACTTAACTAAGTCAGAGGTCGCGCCAAAGCTGAAAAAGAAGCTAAATGATATCCGCACAGGGCTAGTAGCAGATGCGCATGGGTGGCTGGTGAAAATATAGTCAAATAACTGTTAATCAGTCGTTTAACTATCAAAAACAAAGACAATCGTAGGGCAAAAGGGTCTAATTGCTTTATTTTTTAAAAAATAGCAAATAACATTTTGGTAATTCGTTAACAGACATTACCTTTGCCCTCCGAATTTTTTTATAAACCAAAATTGAACTAAACAGCATAATTAATGCCTACTATTCAACAATTAGTGAGAAAAGGCCGTGAGATCATCAGGGCTAAAAGTAAATCAAGAGCTTTGGATGCATGTCCTCAGCGTCGTGGTGTTTGTACAAGAGTATACACAACAACTCCAAAAAAGCCGAACTCTGCTTTACGTAAAGTAGCAAAAGTACGTTTGACTAATAAGATTGAAGTCATTGCCTATATCCCTGGAGAAGGCCATAACTTACAAGAGCACAGTATCGTATTAATCCGTGGTGGTCGTGTAAAAGACTTACCAGGTGTGCGTTACCATATTGTTCGTGGAAGTTTGGATACTGCTGGTGTTAAAGACCGTAAGCAGTCTCGTAGTAAGTACGGAACTAAGAAAGAAAAAGCAAAAAAATAATCAAGTAACAACTAATTAATATTCGACATGCGTAAAGCACAACCCAAAAAGATTCCATTAGCTCCAGATCCTCGTTTCAATGATGTTCAGGTAACTCGTTTTATCAACAACATCATGTTAGATGGTAAAAAGACAACTGCCTACAAAATATTTTATGATGCTTTAGATAAAGTAACTAAAATGACCAATGAAGATGGTTATGAAATGTGGAAAAAAGCGGTGGTAAATATCACTCCAGCGGTTGAAGTTCGTAGCCGTCGTATTGGTGGTGCAACTTTCCAAATCCCAGCTGAAGTTCGTGCAGACAGAAAAATTTCTTTAAGCATGAAGTGGTTGGTGCGTTTTAGCCGTGAGCGTAACGGTAAGACAATGGCGGACAAATTAGCCAACGAAATCGTTGCAGCAACAAAAGGCGAAGGCGGTGCATTTAAGAAGAAAGAAGATACGCACCGTATGGCTGAGGCGAACAAAGCGTTCTCTCACTTTAAAGTGTAATCTCCTCAAAAGGAATCATTTAACTTACTATACAAAAACCTCGACAGCAATGTGGAGGTTTTTTATTGAAAAAAAGGGGCGGAATCCGTTTTTAAATCACTTATATGATTAACTTTGCGCCTCGGAAAATTGGATAAATAAAATTAAACAACCCTAATATGGCTGACTTAAAACTACAAAGAAACTTTGGTATTGCTGCGCACATTGATGCGGGTAAAACTACAACTACTGAACGTATCTTGCGTTACACTGGTATGATTCACAAAATTGGTGAAGTACATGATGGTGCTGCTACTACTGATTGGATGGAACAAGAAAAAGAAAGAGGTATTACAATTACTTCTGCAGCAGTAAGTTGCCAATGGCAGTTCCCAACTACATTGGGTAAAAAAGATGATAGAACAAAAGATTATTATTTCAATATCATTGATACTCCAGGTCACGTTGACTTTACTGTAGAGGTTGAGCGTTCTATGCGTGTATTGGATGGCTTGATTGCATTGTTTTCTGCTGTGGATGGGGTTGAGCCACAATCAGAAACAGTATGGCGTCAAGCAAATCGTTATAAAGTTCCTCGTATTGGATTCGTAAATAAAATGGACCGTGCTGGTGCGGATTTCTTAATGGTGGTAACACAAGTAAGAGAAATGTTAGGTGCGAAAGCGGTGCCATTGCAATTACCAATTGGTGCAGAAGATAATTTCACTGGCGTAGTTGATTTAATTAGAATGAAAGCTGTTATTTGGGATGATGCTACAGAAGGGATGACTTATGTAGAAAATCCTATTCCTGATGATATGAAAGAAGATGTGGATTATTGGAGAGCTCAATTGATTGAAGCCGTTGCAGAATATGACGACAACTTAATGGAAAAGTTTTTCGAAAATCCTGACACTATTTCTGAAGAGGAAGTGCACGAAGCCATTCGTAAAGCAACGATCGATTTAAGTATCGTTCCTATGATGTGTGGATCTTCATTCAAAAACAAGGGTGTACAAACAGCATTAGATGCAGTTTGTCGTTACCTACCTTCTCCGGTGGATGTTGATGATACAGAAGGTACAGATCCAGATACAGGAGAAAAAATTTACCGTAAACCAAATGCAAAAGAACCATTTGCTGCATTGGCTTTCAAAATCATGACCGATCCATTCGTAGGACGTTTAGCGTTCTTCAGATGTTATTCTGGTCACTTAGATGCAGGTTCTTATGTAAAGAATATGCGTAGTGGAAAGAACGAGCGTATTTCTCGTATCATGAAAATGTTTGCGAACAAACAAAACCCAATCGATTTTATCGAAGCAGGTGATATCGCAGCAGCAGTTGGATTTAAAGAAATTAAAACAGGAGATACATTATGTGATGAGAACCATCCAATTGTATTAGAGAATATGTTTATTCCAGAACCCGTTATCTCTGTAGCAGTGGAGCCTAAGACGCAAGCTGACGTTGATAAAATGGGTATGGCGATTTCAAAATTAGTAGAAGAAGATCCTACGCTACGTGTGAAAACAGACGAAGATACTGGTCAAACAATTTTATCTGGAATGGGTGAATTGCACTTAGAGATTATTGTAGATCGTATGCGTCGTGAATTTAAAGTAGAGATCAACCAAGGTAATCCTCAGGTAGCATACAAAGAAGCATTTGGTAAAATGATCGAGCACCGTGAAGTCTTGAAAAAGCAATCAGGTGGTCGTGGTAAATTTGCCGATATCGAATTTGAAATTGGACCTGCAGATGAAGAGTGGTTAACAGAAAATAAAGACAAGCATTTCCAATTCGTAAATGATGTTTTTGGAGGATCTATTCCAAAGGAATTCATTCCTGCGATTAATAAAGGTTTTGAAACTTCAATGACACAAGGTGTTTTAGCTGGTTACCCAGTGAATAACATGAAAGTGCGTGTTACCGATGGTTCTTACCATGATGTGGATTCTGATTCAATGTCATTTGAATTATGTGCTAAAGCTGCCTTCAGAACTGCTGGTAAGAAAGCGAAGCCTACTTTACTTGAGCCAATCATGAAAGTAGAGGTCGTAACTCCAGATCAGTACATGGGAGATGTAACTGGTGACTTGAACCGTCGTCGTGGTATGTTAGAAGGAATGGACAGCCGCGGTAACCTACAAGTGATCAAGGCAAAAGTACCATTGAGCGAAATGTTTGGTTACGTAACACAATTACGTTCTTTGAGCTCTGGTCGTGCAACCTCTACAATGGAGTTTAGTCACTACAACCCAGCGCCAAACAATATCGCTGAGGAAGTGATGGCGAAGAACAAAAGTAAAGTGAAGGATGACGAATAGTTAAATCATTGATTATCAATATAAAAAAGCCCTTCTCCATCATAAGAGAGGGGCTTTTTTAGTTTTTGAAACCTTTTAAAATAATATAAAGGTCTCAAAAACTACTCTAATGATATAAAAAGCCCCTTTTGGGGGCTTTTTAGTACAAAAACCTTTTTTAAAAAAAAAATTAAAAAAAGGTTAATATTTCTTGAATATTACGCTACAACCCATTACCTTTGCAACCCCAAGATAATTTGGAAAAACAAGCTATGTCTCAAAGAATTAGAATAAAATTACAATCTTACGATCACAACTTAGTTGATAAGTCAGCTGAGAAGATCGTGAAAACAGTACGCAGTACAGGTGCAGTAGTTACAGGTCCTATTCCTTTGCCTACACACAAACGCATTTTT
>CAMBDE010000012.1 GCA_945865295.1 Chitinophaga pinensis
AATTCTAAAATTGCATTTTTACAATCTAGTTCAGAAAGAAATTTCGACATGTATGACATTACACAATTAGGTATTTATGATCTTAAATCGAAAACCATATCAATTGTTTCAAAAAATTATGATCGTGCATTCTCTTCTATTGCTTGGTCCGTAGATGGTCAGTCCATTTTGTCTTTAATTGAAGATGATAGAAAACAAAATTTGGTACAATTTAATATTCAAACACAACAACCAACTTTATTAACTAATGAAATGGGGGTGTATAGTTCAATGGATATGAATGACAAGGGTGATATGGTTTTGCTATTTGCTAATTTAGCAACACCGAATGAAATTTATAGCTATCAAAATAAAACCACTAAAAGGTTAACGCATTTGCAAGATGCTTTTGTAGCAAGTTTAAAAAAAGGATACCACAAAGGCTTTCAATCTACTTCATCTGATGGAACAATCGTATCAAGTATTTTACATTTACCAGATAGTGGAGCAAAAAATTTACCATTGATTTTATTTATCCATGGAGGTCCTGTGGCACAGGATGAATACGCTTTTGATATGACTAGTCGTATTTATGCGCAAGCGGGTTATGCTGTAGCAACCGTTAATTACAGAGGAAGTAGCGGAAGAGGTGTTGCTTTTACAAGTGCGATTTATGCAGATTGGGGCAATAAGGAAGTGAAAGACATTATTGGTGCAGCAGATTTTTTAATTAAGGAAGGTATTGCGGATCCAAATAGACTTGGAATTGCAGGTTGGAGCTATGGTGGGATCTTGACTAATTATACCATTGCCACAGATAAGCGATTTAAAGCTGGCGTAAGTGGTGCAGGAAGTTCACTCATGATGTCGGTGTATGGATCTGATCAATACATTTCGCAATATGAAGATGAATTAGGCAAGCCTTGGGAGAATCCTAAAAAATATGAGGCATTGTCCTATCCATTCTATAAAGTAAAGGAGATTAAAGCACCTGTTTTATTCATGGCAAGCCAAGCCGATTTTAATGTGCCTGTGATTGGTGCAGAACAAATGTATCAAGCATTTAAATCAGAAGGTATTCCAACTGAATTGATTATCTATCCAAATCAAAACCACGGCATACGCGTACCAAGTTATATCGTGCATCGTCATAACGCACATATCAATTGGTTTAACAAGTATTTAAAATGAAAATAATCGGCACCTGGGTCTTGTTTTTAGGTGTGATTGCAGTGAATGCACTGGCCAATATTTTACCCATCAATGGATACAATACTGGCCAGATATCTGCATTCTATCCCAATGCATTTGTGCCAGCCGGATTTACATTTTCTATTTGGGGTGTGATTTATTTATTGTTGTTATCCTATACCATTGGGTATACTTATTACACCCTGAAGCAAGAACAATATCCAAAAGCGTTTGAATTCATTGAGCGTATCAATATTTATTTTTTATTGACATGCGTCTTTAACATGTCTTGGATAGTAGCTTGGCATTATTTACAAATTGAATTATCAGTGGTGATTATGTTATTATTTTTAAGCACACTCATTCAATTGTTTTTGAAAAGTAATACAATGGCTGGTGCATTGACTAGCACTCAAAAATTTATTTTACAAACGCCATTTATAGTTTACTTGGGCTGGATCTCTGTAGCCACCATAGCTAATATCACAGCATTATTGGTTGCTTATAAATGGAATGGATTTGGAATGCCCCCAGTTTACTGGAGTGCATTGATGATTTTGATTGCAATCCTACTTGCAGTTTTGATGTTAAAAAAATTCAAAGCAATTCCATTTGCTTTAGTAGTTGCTTGGGCTTTGTGGGGCATTTATAATGCACAAGGTCCTGCAGCACCCATACTTGCTAAATTTACCTCAATAGGAATTAAAATTTTATGTACAGCCTCATTGTTAACTTTTTTAATAGCAAGAGGAAAACTAAAATGGCTTAAACAATAAAATCAATTATTGATTGTAGAATGCTTGAATAGGTTTGAATGGTCCATATTTATGTTGACTTTCAGAAAAAGGATCAGCAAAAGGACCAAATGCAAAATCAAGTGGTTTTTTTTCAAATTTTGGCCAGTCTTTTGACTGATCTTTATGCGGTCTTGATTGGCTATTGACATAAGCTGCCACATCCCAAGACTCCTCTTCTGTAAGAGTGGGATTTTCATGAGAAGTCAATAAGTTAGGCATATTATTTTTCACATAACCTGCGAAATTACTGATCCTATATAAACCTGCGCCATCATTATAACTATGTGATCCCCATAAAGGAGGATAAGTATATTCTAATGCATCAGCGGCTAATTGTCCTTCTCCATTTGCGCCATGACAAGTTTGACATTGCGCTGTATAAACAATTTGTCCTTTTTTAGGATCTGCTGCACGATCTAAATAGGACAATTTTTCAATCCCAGATCCAATCGGTTTCTCTCCTTTTTGTACATCTTGTCCTAACCATTTGATATAGGCATAAATGGCTTTAAACTCTCTACTATTACTATCCACTGCTGTCCCATTCAAACTTCTTTCCATACAATCCGCAACACGTTTATAGATTGTTTCTATTTGGCCACTTCGATCTCTAAATTTTGGGTAGGTCGAAAAAACGGCTGCATAATTATTCCCCCAAGCTTTTGCGCCAGCTTGTAAATGGCAGTTTTGGCAATTCATGCCATTCGTGATTTGTGCTACCGATCCTTTAGGGCCTAAGTATTTAGAAGTATGCGCAATTAAATCCTGTCCATAAATAATGAGTGCACGCTCTTCTCCTAAAGTAGCATTGTCTATATAAAGACTCTGTCCAACCCATGTACTATCTGTTGAAGTCATATTTCCATCCATCTTGAAATAATCTCCAGCTATAAAACCTACTAAAAAATAGATCATTATAATTGATACGATGCCGATTATCACTAGGTATTTTTTCTTCATGATCAATATGCTTAAAATAGAGATTCGATAAAATTAATGTGCACTTGCAATTGGAAAAAATAATTGTTGTACGATGACATATAAGCCCATCACTAAAACAAACCAGCCAAACCCTTTTTTTAGTTGATTGCCGTCTATGTGCTTGCTTAATTTGTCCCCAATAAAAATACCTGCAATGGCGAGCGAGGAAACACTTAACAATAAGCTCCAATTGATTGTGCTATTGCCGAGATCTCCAGTAAATCCAATCAAAGATTTAGCAGCAATGATAAGTAAAGATGTACCCACCGCTTGTTTCATTGGGAGCTTACTTAACATCACTAGTGCTGGGATAATTAAAAATCCTCCGCCTGCACCCACTAAACCAGTTAGCAAACCCACTAAAGCACCTTCTATTAAGATCAAAGGGTAATTAAATTTTTGTTCACCTTCTGTAACAGTCTCTTTGCTAGTCTTAGAGCGAATCATAGAGAAGGATGCCGCGATCATTAAGATTGCAAAAAGCAACATCATCATTAACGATTTTGTAACTATCAGACCTCCATATTCACCCAAGCTGGATGGTATTGCAGGCACTAAAAATTTTCTAGTAGCATATACAGAAATAATAGAAGGTATACCAAAGATGATAGCCGTTTTTAGATGCACAAAACCTTGCTTGTACTTGGGCCACGCACCAATAAGGCTACTTGCCCCCACTATAAATAAAGAATAAGCAGTTGCTTGTACCGGGTCAACATGAAAAAGGTACACTAAAACAGGAACAGTTAAAATACTACCTCCTCCGCCAATTAAGCCAAGAGAGATACCAATAAAAATTGAAGCCAAATAGCCTATTATTTCCATGTTCTATTATTTAACACAAATGTGCTTTTATAAAAATAAAAGGTAGGTGATAAATGTCACCTGCCCAATTTTTTTAGCAAAAATATTAGTGCAATTGAATGATCATAAAAGTAAAGAATCTAGTATGGTCCAAGAACTATGTTATAAATGTTGTAAATTGAGTGGATACTATTCATCAAAAAATGATTTAACTACCATGAAAAAATTATATTTAATTGCATTGTGTTTTTTATTAAGCTCCAGCGAAGTAGTTATGGCGCAAGATAAACAAGTAAAGATGCATCAGGTGGTGATGCAATTAAATACTGCCGACACTGCTGTATGGACTAGCATGCTTGGTAATATTCGTAATTTTCAAAAAGTATGGCCTGGAAATGTGAAGATAGAAGTGGTAGTGCATGGTAAGGCTTTGAATTTTTTAGTAGCATCAAAATCCCATTTAGTCGCTGATGTAGAGGCAATGACCAAGCTAGGTGTTGTTTTTAATGCTTGTGAAAACACGATGAATAAATATGGTATAAAAAAGGAAATGCTTATTTCTTCTGTAAGTTCTGTACCATCTGGCGTGGCGGAGCTGGTTATAAAACAAGAAGAAGGATGGAGTTATTTAAAAACTGGATATTAGATAAATAGGATTCTTTAAATTTGTGATATATGTCACAAATAATAGTTTTAATAATACGCATCTTTGTGGTCTGGAAAACCTTAAATAGTTTTTCAACAAATAATCAGAATATATTATTAATATCAATCAAAAAGTAGCAGTATGTTTTTTCAACACGTTTACGACAAAACCTTAGCACAAGCTAGTTATTTCATAGGCTGTCAAAAAGCCGGAGTGGCTGCAGTTATCGATCCAAAGCGTGATATCGATACGTATGTAGAAATTGCAAAACAAAATAATATGCAAATCACGCATATTTTTGAAACTCATATTCATGCCGATTTTTTAACAGGTTCTCGTGAACTTGCTGCTGTAACTGGTGCAAAAATGTATTTATCAGATGAAGGTGGAAACGGATGGGAATATGAGTTTGCACATGAAGGTTTAAAGCATGGCACAGAAGTCATGGTGGGTAATTTAAAAATCGAAGTACTACATACGCCAGGACATACGCCAGAGAGTATCAGTTTTTTATTAACTGACACACCTGCTAGCAAAGAGCCAGTGATGTTATTTACAGGCGACTTTGTATTTGTGGGAGATATTGGTCGCCCAGATTTATTAGAAAAAGCTGCTGGACTAGTGGGCACACAAGATAAAGGAGCAGAACAAATGTATAATTCAATTCATCTGTTTTCGGACTTGCCAGATTTTATTCAAGTATGGCCTGGACATGGCGCTGGATCAGCTTGTGGTAAAGCATTAGGTGCCGTTCCAAGTACAACTGTTGGATATGAGAAAAAAAGAAACTGGGCATTTCAGTATGGTGCAGATAAAGCAGGCTTCGTTCAGTTTTTATTGACAGATCAACCTGAACCGCCTAAGTACTTTGCAAAAATGAAGGAATTGAATAAAGTCAATCGTCCTTTGTTAACCGAAGTGCCAAAAATTAAAGAATTATTGAATACGGATTTAAATTCTGCTATGGATAAGGGCATCAAAGTGATTGATACAAGAAATAAATTAGAATTTCAAAATGGTTTCATTCCAGGCAGTATCAATATTCAAGGTAACAATGCATTTGCTACTTGGATGGGTTGGTTTATATCTTATGACGAACAATTTATTTTAGTCGCGGAACCACATCAAATGGACGATCTAACAAGAAAATTAATGCGTATTGGATTAGATAATATTTTCGGATTTGTAGATGCTTCAAAAATGAACCAAGTATATACTGGAACTTTAGCACATTCTAATATGGTTACGATTGATACAGTAAAAGCGAATAAGGATGCTGAAATCATTGATATAAGAGGTGTTGCAGAATTCAATAGCGGACATATTGAAGGCGCAAAGAATGTATTTGTTGGGACTTTATTGCAAAATTTAGATAAAGTACCAAAAGACAAGCCTGTCATCATGCATTGTCAAGGTGGGGATAGAGCTGCGATCGGCTATTCTTTATTGGTTAAAGAAGGCTATACCAATATTGCTAATTATAGTGGTGGCATCAATGAGTGGGTTGCTGCTCAACAACCAATTGTCAATTAGAGGGTCAATAATTTGAACATTTGATGCAGGAATTTGTTGTACTAGAATGAAGGGTGTAAAAAAACAAGATCTGCCAGAAAAAATATGTAAAGCCTGTGGTCGTCCATTTAGTTGGCGAAAAAAATGGGAACGATGCTGGGATTTAGTGCAGTATTGTAGTGAAGGATGCAAAAAAAAGCCTCCAAAAAAGTAAGATTAGAGCAAATATTGAATCAATAAAAAGATAGCGCGATGTATTACATCGCGCTATCTTTTTGAAATCTTATTACCACTCGTTTTTTGTCTACTGCATTTAAATCTTATTACATCTGTATTTCTTAATACAGCATGCTTGGTTTTTCTGGAAGCCATTCTTTTACGCCACATTCTAAAACTAGAAGGCTTAGAGTTGGCGCGCATGAATTCAATGACTTCTTTTTCACTCAATCCAAATTGAAATTGAATGGCTTCAAAAGGGGTACGATCCTCCCAGGCCATTTCAATGATTCGGTCCCTATCTTTTTCGACCCATTCAGATCTTAAAATAGGTTCTGCTGGCCTTGGATTGATCAAAATTTCTTTTCCCATTGTACTATTCATTTACTTTAATGCTTTTAAAAATTGTTCTGCGTTTTTCAAATGTGTAGTTCTTTTTTCTTCAGGCATCTTGTCCCATGTGCTTAATAACATCGCCCATCTTGGATTTTTTGCAAATACGACACGCTGCTTGGATAAAAAGCGCCAAAATAAGCCATCCCAAGTTGCTTGCCATTCGCCTTTAGGAAAGTCCCCCATCTTCATTAAATAATTGGATCCGCAGATATAGGGCTTCGTAGTGATCATACCACCATCGGCAAACTGAGACATGCCATACACATTGGGTACCATCACCCAGTCGTAAGCATCGATATACATTTCCATAAACCATTGGTATACGGCATCTGGGTGTATCTCACATAGCAACATAAAATTACCTATGACCATCAATCTTTCAATATGATGATTATAGCCTGACTCTAATAATTTTTTAATACTACTATCTATTGGAACAATTCCGGTAGTGCCGTTGTAAAAAGACGAAGGCATTTTTTTAGTAAAGCCCCAGAAATTTTTTGTCCTTTGTTGACTACCAATTTTGCGATAAGTCAATTGTACAAATTCTCTCCAACCAATGATTTGCCTAATAATGCCTTCGATACTATTGATAGGTGCTTTGCCTTTTTGATAAGCTTGTAACAAGGCATTTAAAAATTCAGCAGGTTGAATTAGGCCAACATTGATTAAGGGACTTAGTACACTATGAAATAAAGTTTTTTCTGTTACAACCATTGCATCTTCATAAATTCCAAACTGCTCTAGCTTTTCAGCAATGAATAAATTCATTGCCTTTTTTGCATCGGCATGTGTAACGGGGTAGTATACATCTTTATTAACTGCTTTAAAAGGCGCGTCAGATTTACCTGGATTGTTATTAAAATTGGCTTTTACATATTGCTTCGCTTCTTCTATGTATTCGTTGGATTCAAAAAAATGAATCGCAGGTATAGGCGTATTCTTTGGAATTTTTTTTCTGTTCTCCGCATCAAAACTCCATTGTCCACCAACGGGACTTCCATCTGACTCAATTAAAATTTTTCTTTGTTTACGTTGTTCAGTATAAAAACTCGTTTGAAAATAAGTTTTTTTATTGCCAAGTAGCTCCGCACTTTCTAGTACATTGTTTAAAAAATTAGGACTCGGCGTGTAGATCAATTCGATTCCATACTGCTTGCTTGCCTTTTTTAATTGTCGATCTAGCAAGTAGTCACACGGGTCATACAATTTAATTTTTTGTACGCCCTTGGACTTAAGCATAATAACTAAGGCAGCAATTAAAGCATTTGGTTTCTTTGCATCTATATAATGACAGTGATACCCTTTTTGTATTAACTGTTGGGCATAATATTTCATAGATGCCCTATGAAAGAGTAGCTTTTGTTGATGAAATTGGTATTGAAGAAAAAAGAGATCAGATTCAATGATGTAAAAATCACCTCCTCCAATACCTATTTCGGACTGGTCATAAAGTTGATGTGGAAATACGAGCTGAACCTGCATGTCTTCTAAACATTTTACATCTAAAATTGTTCATTGTTTAATACTATTAATACCCATCAATGAATATTACTTATAACGCGCTAATAGAGCAAGTAAAATCATATCACCCTGGCAAATACCCTATCACAAGGAATTATACCAATGGGGCGGTGACCAATTGGTCTCCTTATATCTCGAGGGGATTGCTGAGTCCTGTAATAGTGATGGAGCAGCTCAAAACAAAGTTCAACAAACAGGAATGGATGGGTTTTATGCAGCAAATGGCATGGCGTGAATACTTTCAAAGAGTTTGGCAAGAAAAAGGCAATTTGATTTTACAAGACCTAAAATCCACCCAATCTAAAGTTATACTAGAATCTTTACCAAGGCCAATCAGTGAGGGCAATACGGGTATTCAAGCGCTTGACAAAGCCATACACCATTTGTATGCGTATGGCATGATGCATAATCATGTAAGAATGTATATTTCGATGTTGCATTCAAATATTTTTAAAGCAGCATGGTTGCCTGGCGCCAAGTGGATGTATGCAAATTTATTAGACCATGATCCCGCTGCAAATTTTTTAAGCTGGCAATGGGTAGCAGGTAGTTTTAGTAGTAAGCAGTATATCGCCAATCAAGATAACATCAATAAATATACCAATACCAAACAACGAGGTACTTTTTTAGATAGGGAATATGAATATCTGCAAACTTCTATTTTTGATCATTTGGATACAATTCAATCAAATCATTCAGTCAACTGGCCGGATCCTATAGATCAAAAATTTGAGGTAGACACTATGGCAATTTTTAAAAAGATTCAACAGAAAAATCAATCAAAGATTCTTGATATCAATCATGTAATGCCTAACAAAGCTTTTTGTATTTACAATAGCTTTAATTTGGATCCATTATGGCATGCTGATGAGGAATTAAATCGTATCTTATTATTAGAGCCCAATCATTTTGATCAATTTCCTGTTACAGAAAAAGTGTTACAATTTATTATAGACTTAGCCACAACCAATATTCCAGGCATTCAAATTTTCATAGGTAATTTTGAAGAGCTAATCAAAGCTATTCAAACATATCCAACTAGTACAAAAGAAGAAACTTCTCAATCCGAAAATAAAAAACCTGTACTTTATTTCAAAGAACACCCTACAACCCAGCATTATCAAGGTATACAAGAAGCAAGAGATTGGTTGTTTCCGGAAGTCACTTGCTATTTTCCAAGCTTTTTTGGCTATTGGAAAAAATGTGAACGCTATTTAAAATAAAAAAAAGCTCCGAAATTTCGGAGCTTTTTTTTCACTAAATCAATCCTTGAACTATTTAATTCAATCCTTTAAATTTGCTTTTTATTTCTTGCGCTCTACATCTTTATTTAACTCATCAATATCTACCGAACGCTCTGTATTGTCGCCTAATAAATATTTAGAGAAATAGTCTGCAGTTCTCCAGAACCAGTATTCGTTCATATCTCCAAAACCGTGTCTTTGTGTTGGCAAAATCAACATATCAAAGCGCTTATTGGCTTTAATTAATGCATTCACCACTCTTAAAGTATTTGCAGGGTGTACATTGTTATCAATCTCACCATGAATCAATAATAATTTTCCTTTTAAGTTTTTAGCTAGGTCAGGATTTTTATCAATCATATAACTGAAAGTGGTATCGCCTTTTTCAGAAATATTTTCTTTCACACCATGATGCTTTTCGCTCCACCATCTATTGTATACGCTATTGTCATGGTTGCCTGCGTTACTCACGGCTACTTTAAAGATATCTGGATAAACCAAGATAGCTGCAGTGCTCATGAATCCACCACCACTATGACCATGAATACCTGCTTTGTTTCTATCAATGAAAGTAAATCTATCTGCTAATTGTTCGATGGTCGCTTTTTTATCAGCAAGACCGTAGTCTCTTAAATTACCATAGCCATAATTGTGGTACCATTTGCTTCTTGCATAGTGACCTCCTCTATTACCCATTGTTACCACTACAAAACCTAATTGAGCCAATCGGTCAATACGATCCATGCCCTTGCTGAAAGCCTTGTTCACAGACTCTGTTTGTGGACCAGGGTAAACGTACTCTATAATTGGATATTTTTTAGTGCTATCAAAATCATAAGGCTTATACATTACGCCATATAAATCCGTGATACCATCATCTGCTTTAATCTTAAATGTTTCAGGAAATTTATAACCAGATGCCATTAGATTTCTTAAATCCGCAGTTTCTAAATCCATTATTTTTTTACCGTCAGCGCTGTGTAAGCTTGATAGAGGAGTGGTATTGACTCTAGAAGCGTTGTTTACAAAATAAGTGTTGTTATCATTCACGCTAAAGTTATGATCAAAATTACCCGAGTTTAATAATTGCAAGCCAGAACCATCTAAATTGATTTTATATAAGTGCATGTAGTAAGGGTCTTCTTTACCACCATTCACTAACTCTTTTCCATTCGCAGAAAAATATACTACTCTTTTAGTTTCATCCACCCCAATTATTTCTTCCACATGCCATGGACCTTGTGTAATTTGATTTTTTAAATTTCCTTGGCCATCGTATAAATATAAATGTGCCCATCCATCACGCTCACTCCATTCAATTAGTTCTGCTCCATTTTTTATTAATTCTGGCTTCTTAATTTCAATAGAGGTATTCAACGATTCAGCCACCACTACTTTGACTTCACCAGTTGTTGTATTCACTATACATTGGTCGATTTTTTTTAAATCACGACTTGTTCTTGCAAGGTATAATTGCTCATTGGTGCCTAGCCAAATCATAGGCCTGAATTCATCATCTCTAGCATTTACAGCTGGAGACTTATTCCACATCGCAATGTCTTGATCTTTATACAATGAAACATTAATCTCCTTATTGGTATAGTTTACCATGTCTACCAACATTAAATGATCTACTGGGGCTTCTTTTTCACCAGGCATCCAGTACTTATAAGTTTCAAGCGTTGGTCTTGGATCTGCAATGCTATTGATCACCCATAAATCTTTTACTTTTCTGTTGTCTACTTTTACAATTGCAAGCTGCTTACTATTTTCACTCCAATAAGCACCAACAGGTTTTCTGTTGTTTTTATTTTTCTCTGCATCTACATTTGTTTCGCCGCCTCCGCCTGCGCCACCTTCACTATGCCAACTATAATTTTGAATACCATCTTTTGTAATAGCGGTTTCAACAATCGTACTATCTTCTTCATTTATCAAAGCTTTTTCATAATTGGCTTTGTCCATATAGTATAGGTTGTAGTTACGTCCAAAAACAACTTTAGATTGATCTGGTGCCATATTTGCCCAGCTTGGTTTTCTTTTTGGTTTTGTAAATCCAACTAGCTCATTCAGTTGAGCTGTATTCAAATTGTATTCAAAGTAAAATACCTTTTTAATTTTTTCTGCCTTCGCATCTTTTTTAGCACCTGGCTTATCTATCTCAATGCTACTTTTTACTTCAAACTGAATCCAGTTCTCATCCTTAATAAACTTTAAAGAGTCAACCGGAAGATGTTGTGCATCAAATGGATCTTTGATGATCCTTGTTAAACTAGCAGCAAGTTGATCTTTATCAAATATCGCCTTCTTTTCATTTTTTACTGGGTCTACAATCATCCATTGTTTTCCTTCACTTGTTTCGTAGGAATACCAAAACTTATTAGATTGTTTTAACCAATGAGGATCAACAGATAAGGAGAAAATCATCTTGTCTAATTTCTTTGGAGAAAATCTTGCGGCTAGATCATAATTTGCTTTTTGTTGACCAAAAATCAAAAGAGGTAAGGCTAGTAATACTAAAAAAAGTTGTTTGAGCATAATGTATATATTGAGTGTAGAAAATTAATATATTTTTTTGAATTTTAACCTAATTTGTGATGAATACATGATTATGAAAACAGCCCTATTTACAATTTTATTATTCGCTCCATTTATGTTCATCAATGGATATGCGCAAACCACTAATCAATATAAGCCTGCTGTATTTGCAGATGAAAATAGAAAGGCAAAACTACAAGCAGCAATGCCCCTTGTGGAAGATTTATATAAAGACTATGCAACAAAACATCATTTTCCAGCATACGCTTTTGCCATTGTATTAGATGGAGAATTGCTATACAAAAAAGCAGCTGGATGGGCGAATATCGAAGATAAAATTCCTGCCAATGACCAGACCATGTTCCGGATTGCATCTATGTCCAAGAGTTTTACTACTATGGCGATCCTGCAATTAAGAGATGCTGGAAAATTAAAGCTAGATGACCCTATTGATCAATATATTCCTGCTATGAAGGGCCAGGTATTGACTAAGGATGGCGCGCCAATCACTATCCGTCACTTGATGTCACATCAGGCTGGCTTCCCCGAAGACAATCCATGGGGAGACAGACAATTGGATGATTCAGAGGCAGATCTGATAGCCTTGATAGAAAAAGGACTTTCGTTTTCAAATACCACGGGGACTTATTATGAGTATAGTAATCTTGGTTTTGCGATGCTGGGTTATATCATACATCAGGTATCTGGGTTGACTTACGATGCCTACATTAAGCAAGCCATTTTGGATCCATTAGGTATGCAGCATACTACTTACGAATACAGAACCATCTCCAAAGAAAATTTAGCAAAAGGCTATCGCACCATCAAGGGCAATTGGGTGAATGTGCCTTTATTAAAAGACGGTATTTATGGTGCCATGGGCGGAATGATTACTTCTATAGATGATTTTGCAAAATATGTTGCCTTGCATCAAGCTGCATGGCCTGAGCGCAACGAAGCTGAAAAAAAAGTGATTAAAAGAAGCACAGTGAGAGAAATGCATCAGCCTTATACGTTCATTGGACTAAATCCAAATTATCAATTTCCATCTGGAAAAAAATTAGCAACCACATCTAGTTATAGCTATGGATTAAATTGGATGCATGATGCCGAAGCAAAAACAAGTATTGGACATAGTGGAGGCCTTCCAGGTTTTGGTAGTAATTGGCGTTTTTTACCAGATTATGGATTGGGTGTCATCTTTTTTGCCAACCATACCTACGCACCAACTTCCACAATGAACTTGATTGTTCTAGACACCTTAGTTAAAATTGCAAAGCTTCAACCAAGAATCGTTACTGTATCTCCAATACTAGAAAAACGCCAAAAAGAGTTAGTACAAATTATTCCTAGCTGGGAAAGGCTACCAGCTATTTTTGCAGAAAACTTTTTTGATGACTATTTATTGGATGAGTTAAAAGCAGAAGCCAAACAATTATTTGAACAGGCAGGAACCATCAAAACATTTGGAAAAATGATTGCAGAGAATCAATTAAGAGGCTATTGTATTTTGGAAGGCACTAAACAAAATTTAAAATTAAGTTTTACTTTAAGTCCAGAAAATCCTGCATTGATTCAAGAATACTATTTAGAACTTGTAAAATAAAAAAGCGCAATAGCCCCCCGGCCAATGCGCTCTTATCAGTAACAAATGCAAATTATTACATTGGTTGCTTTCTGCGCATCATTTCGTTGCGCATTTTATTTAAAAGTTCTCTGTCTACTTTCAAAGCCAGATTCACTCTTTCTTCTGTTTTTAAAATTGGCATCAAGTCTTTCTTAAACTTCTTTCTGATTACTAGCATTGCTTCTTGAAATGCAATCTCGTCTTCTTTTGCTGTTTGCATCAAATTACGACTCGCATCTTTTTGCTCGTTGTACAGCGGCCAAAATTTTTCTGCTTCTGCAGGAGTTAGGTCCAATTTCTTTGTGATGAATTGAATACTAAATAATTCAAGTTTTTCTCTTTGTTCTTTTGTCATTGGTCTTGGCGGCGGCATCTCCATACCTTGTCTATCGCGCATAGGTGGTCTGTTTTGACCATTCATTGGTCGTCCTTGCGCTTGTGCTACAAATACAGTTACAATAAAACTAAAGAGGCATAATGTTTTTTTCATAAAATAAGCATTTAAAATTTAGACGAATTCATTTTGGAATAGTTTAAAACAAATTTGATAATTTTTTTTAAATCTTTATTTAATTATTGGTTGGTATTAAATTAGTTCCTACAATTTCAATCGCGCTATTCCATTCAACTTCGGCTACAAGTTCATTGTTATTCACGTAAGCTTCAATCAATTCATCAGGTAAAGTTTCAATGTCAATGGTCTCTACTTTTGCTATAGAATCATTTGTATTTTCTGTCTTATTAAAAAATAGGTATCCAGTTGCAACTGCAAAAAGCAAACTTGCAGCAACTAAGTATTTTTTTTGCTTTGAAAACAGGGAAATAATTTGCCCTTTTTGTGGCGCTTGCTTTTCTACTTTAATTTTTTGCATTAAATCCAGTTCAAATTGATCAAAATACCCTGCAGGTATCTGCTTGGTTTTTGCCTCAAAGCTTTTAAGGGCTTCTTCTAATGCTTTTGAAATTGATTCGTTTTCCATATCGTTCATGTCGTTCATATCGTAATTTAGACCCATTGTTTGGTCAAAGGTTTAAGCTTGTTGGAGCAATTCGGTCATTTTTTTGACAGCTTGGTGATAATTTGCCTTCGCACCTCCAACTGTAGTACCTGTAATGGAAGCAATTTTTTCGTAGTCATAAGCCTCGTAATACCTCAACATAAATACAAATCGTTGTTTTTCAGGCAATTCTGCAATAGCACGTTCTAATTTAATCTGAATGGCAGTCTCTTTTAATCCATTCTGGCTAGATGGATGTTCTAAACTATGGTCCAACTCATTTTGTGTACTGTGCGTTTTTAAACGTTTTTTCTGGGCTATAAAATTTAAGGTCTCATTATAGGCTACCCTAAAAAGCCATGTGCTAAAAGCACTTTCTTGCTTAAAGCCATCCAGCTTGTTCCAAACTTTAATCCAAACAGCTTGTGCAATATCATCCGCATCTGCATGCTCGAGCACCATTTTCTTAATTTGAAAAAATACAGTTTCGCGATGCCTCTTTAATAGTTGCGTAAATGCGCTCTCTTTTGCATCGCCGTTTTGAAATTGTATGATGAGTGCTTGGTCTGTCATGCTTATTCAAGTTAGACCAAAAAATATTCAAAAAGTTTAAAACTATTTGACTTTATATTTTAATGATGGTCTTAACGTATTGATGTATTCCATTTTGAATTCTAATGTAATAAACACCTGGCTTTAAATCACCACCAATTAAAGTGACGCTATTCATGCCAGCATAACTATAAGTGCCATCTACTAATAATTTTATGACGGTGCCAGATGTATCAAGTAATTGAACTAAAGTATGTCCTCCCTCTGTTTTAAATTCTATTCTTGATTGATTTGAAAAAGGATTTGGATAAGCCACAATCATTGCATTTTTTTCAAATACAGGATTTTTCATTTCAACTGCACAAGCACTTGCATTGATTAAGTTTAAAGTTGGAAACTGCTTGAGTATGATTTCTTGATTGTCTGCATCTTTCACACAGAACCAATTTTTTAAAATCGAATTATAAATAGTTCTAAAATCATATTGGTAAGGAACGTTATCACCTACTGTTACATTAGCAGGTATCGTTGGATTATCACCAAAAACCCCACCTCTCACATTTTTACCAAATAAGAACAATGGAGCAGCTGCACCATGGTCTGTGCCGCCACTTGCATTTGATTTAATCCTTCTTCCAAACTCTGAATAGGTCATGCCTATGACTCTATCTTCAATCTCCTGATTTTTAATATCATTCTGAAAAGCACCAATGGCCTCTGATACTGCACCTAATAAATTTGCATGTGAGCCAGTAGCTGTATCAGTTGCCACAGCTTGACCAGCGTGCGTATCAAATCCGCCATAATTTACTAAGTATATTTTTGTTTTCAATCCCCCTTTAATCAATCTTGAAACAATTTTTAATTGATTGGAAAGACTTGTGTTGGGATAAGTGACTTGTTGCTTCACAGCGTCAGATGCCGCTTTAATGCGTGTAGCATATTTATTGGTTTGCTTTGAAATTCTTCTTAAAAAACTTAATTCATACCCCGCATTGGTATTGGGAACGGCTTGTTCACTCGCATCAAATAAGCTATAAAATGCGCTTGGATCAGAAATACTCATACCCATATTCACAATTGGGCCCTGACAAGTGAGTGAAGCAATAGAACCAATTTGAATGGCTAAAGGATCCGTATCAACTTCATTTGGGTAATTGTCTGGAAAGCCTGGGTAGTTATTATCTAAAAAACGTCCAACCCATCCAGTATTTAAATATTCGGTGCTATCAGAACCACTCATCCAAATATCGGTTGCTCTAAAATGCGAAAAATTTGGCTGAGGATAGCCTACTGCTTGAACAACATCAAGCTGTCCATCATTGAATAATCTTTGCATGGCTGTCATGGAAGGATGTAATCCGGTTCCATTAAATCCATTTAAACCCAGTATCTTTTTTTCGGGGATGGCAATATTGGTCCTTGCATTATAGTATGCTCCATATTGATTGATTGGGAGCACGGTATTGAGTCCATCATTCCCTCCATTCAATTGAATGATTACTAGCACCCTATCATTGTTTACATTCGCCAATACATCTGGCTCAACCATACTGTGGTTGTTTAACACATGTATTGGATTACCGCTAATCACTGTAGGCGTTAGAACTGCAAGACTATTGCGTAAAAAAGTGCTTCTTTTCATTTAACTTAATTGATAGTCTGACAGGTTCATAATATATTTTACAAGTACTTTCAATCGGGTATTCACCAAATTAAAGTTGCCTGTACTTTGATTCGCCTGATAGCTATTCCAAGCCTCTGTCCAATAGTAATCAGAAGTTTGCCCGCTTAACAAAATTTGTTTTTTTAAATTGTCTTTAATCGTTTGATCTATTTCGGTTGAAATTAAAAGATCAAATATATCTTGAATCAATTGATTGGGATTGGATGGAATGCTGGAAATAGATTTTGAAAAAGAGATTAAATCTATAATGACTCTTTTACCATTTCTGGTATAGCCAGTCTCAAGCATCAAGTCGGTAAATTTATTTCGCTTTGGTAGTGTATCGGCATTGATCCACAATTCACCATATTCAGGTGACTGATAATAGGCAGGCCATCCCGCTACATTAGGCGGATCTGCAAGGCTTTGCCCAAAATTATTTAATTGACCCACCATATTATTGAAATGCATGTAGGCGTCTGCATAATCTGTAATCGCATTTGGAAAAACTACATTGGTTTTACGCAAAGTGCCAATGACATGGTCAACCGGACTTTTGATTTGACATCCAATGTACAAGGGATCATAAAAATGTGCACTATTTAAAAGGGCAGTCAATACTGGCTTAATTTCAAAATTATTATTTTTAAAAATCGTAGCGAGCGGCGTGATGATATTTTTTTCAACGGTCTCATCAATATAATAAAAGACAAACCATCTGTAAAGCCTTCTGCAGATATATTTTGCCATGTCTTCTTTTGCAAATAACATGTCTATTAATTCGTCTGTTTCGCCAGCCCCTGCAGCACCTGACTTTCCAGTAATCACTTTATTATTATAGTAGCTAGAAAATTGCTTACTGCCAGTATCATGTCTTGTTGCATCAAAATAACTATTATAGCTTGCATTGATACGCCATCCAGTTAACACTCTTGCTGCAGCTTTCACATCTGCTTCTGAATATTGAACTGCATTGTCCTTGCCAACGGTAAATAGTTCTTGTAATTCTCTGCCATAGTTTTCGTCTGGTGCAGTTGCAGAATTCAAATAACCATTCAAGTACCTTAACATACCAGGATCAATGGTGACTGCTTTGATCATAGTTTTGTAATTCCCAAGGGCATTTTTTCTTAAAGTATCATGGTGTTGATATACATAATTGCCTATTGAAATGGTATCCGCTTCTGTTCCAAAATGGTTGGCCCAAAACAAGGTCAATTTTTCTCTGATACTAATATCTTGATGAATCATTACCCCAGTAAGCCATTTTTTATAGCTATTCCTTCTTAGGCCGTTGATGGTGCCATCATTGGTTGGTTGGTTGACCCAAGTAGTTCCTGGCGCAACAGTTGGATCAATGACGGTGGCTGTATTGTATTCGTTGAGGGGAGGACTAGGAATAGGATCAGTTGGATTGAGTAATGCCGTTACTGAAGCATTCAGCCCCTTTGCTAAAAATTGTTGAATTTCTGTATGCTTAGCACCAAAAAGCACTCTATTTAATAAATGAGTCGTTGTTTGCTTAGTCCAAGGGCCTTGGTAGGTTTCAAGTCCTTTATTGCTAGAAAGGGGGCTTAGCGGCATGCAAGTGATTTGTTAGCAATTTAGATAATTATCAAATTCAAAAGTTTAAAACGCTTATTTTTCATTCCGGCTGTCATCATTTTTTTCATTTGCATTCAAAATGAAATTATCTTTAAAGCAATTCTAAAATAGTTAATATGAAAATGATTAAATTAATGTGTATCGCATTGTTAATTTCATGTTTAGGTATTAGCCAAATGATTAATAAGATAATCACTAAGTCCGAAACAGAGAGGATTGAGCGTATTTTAGCTTCAGACGAAATGGAAGGTCGAAGAACTTTTAGTCCAAGCATTGATAAAGCAGCAACATTTATTGCCAAGGAATTTGATGCCGCAGGATTAAAGTCTGTAAAAGGAGACAATAATTTCTTACAATCATTTTCTATTAATAGACCAAAATTCATCAGCTTGTCTGCAAGTTTAGATGGTGCCACTATTGACAATAAGCAAGTGATTGTAGTGACCATTGAACCAGAAATTAAAATCACAGAAGCAACAGGATATGCGGTATCAAAAATAACAGCAGGAGAAAATTTAAATCAGGCAGCAGCAAAAATCATTGGTGCAAATCAAAAAACGATGGTGCTAGTAGATGAGTCGCATACACAAAATTTTGGGAGACTGGTTCGCTTTAAAAATAATTTAGCTTCTAATCAAGCTTCCATTGTTTTTATTTTAACCAATACAGCACCAGTTAAATATGCGATACAAGCGAGTCACCAAATAGAGACAATGGCTTTAGCGAATGTAGTAGCTATGATTCCAGGAAAAACTTTGCCAAATGAATATGTTATTTTTTCGGGTCATTACGATCACATAGGCATCAATACAAAAAACATGGTGAATGGGGATTCTATCTACAATGGTGCCAACGACGATGCTGCAGGAACTACTGCAATGATTATGTTGTCAAAATATTATAAAGCACTCAATAACAATGCTCGAACAATTATATTCGCAGCATTTACAGCAGAGGAAGTGGGTGGATATGGCGCTCAATATTTTTCAAAGCAATTGGATCCAGCTAAAGTGGTTGCGATGTTTAATATCGAAATGATTGGTACGGAGAGTAAGTGGGGCAAGAATAGTGCCTATATCACTGGATTTGATAAGACCAATATGGGTGCTATTTTACAAAAAAACTTAGAAGGGTCCAGCTTTAAATTTTATCCAGATCCTTATACAGAACAAAATTTATTTTACCGTTCAGACAATGCAACACTTGCTAGATTGGGTGTAGCGGCGCATACCATCTCTACTTCTAAAATGGATTCAGAGCCAAATTACCATAAAGCATCGGATCAAATAGAGACTTTAGATTTAGATAATATGAATGAAATCATTAAAGCAATTGCTTTAAGTGCTGGGTCAATTGTTGCAGGAAAAGACACCCCAACAAGAGTGGATACTTCGCAACTAAAATAATTAAAAGACTTCTGATTTATGAAAAAGCAATTTGTACTTTTTTTACTTTGTATTAGTGTCACCGCAACTGCGCAAGTAAAATCTTATTTCCCGCCTGCAGACAATTGGGAAAGAAAAACACTAACTAGTTTACGTATAGATAGTAGTTTGATGCATCAAGCGATTCAGTTCGCTTTAACGCATGAGACAAAATTTCCGAAAAATTTAATGCTTTCACAAGCGATGCAATTTGGGAAAGAACCTTTTTCTGATCCTATTGGACCAATGGCAAGCCGTGGTCCAGCAGCGGGTATTATTGTGTACAAAGGGTATATTATTGCAGAATGGGGTAATCTACATGCAGTTGAAATGGTGAACAGTATCACAAAAAGTATGTTATCTACGGTAGTAGGTTTAGCTGTAGAAAAAGGATTGATTCGTTCGATAGAAGATAAAGTAGCAACTTATATGCCACCTATTGAATTGGCAAATTCGACTACTACGATAGATCAAAATCCTATCGCTCAAACTTCATTTATATATCCCTTTGATTCAGAACACAACAAAAAAATAAATTGGAATCATTTATTAAGACAAACAAGCGATTGGGAAGGTGTTTTATGGGGCAAGCCAGATTGGGCAGATAGACCTTCCGATAAACCAGAGGAGTGGACCACAAGAAAACGTTTTGAACCAGGCACGGTGTATAAATACAATGACACTAGAGTCAACGCATTGGCACTGGCGGCAACTACAGTTTGGAGAAAGCCTTTGCCAGAAGTGCTAAGAGAACAAGTGATGCAACCTATTGGCGCATCCAATACATGGGCATGGACAGGTTATAAAAATGCATGGATTGTATTAGATGGCAAAATGATTCAGTCAGTGAGTGGTGGAGGGCATTTTGGTGGCGGCTTATTTATCAATGCCTATGATATGGCTAGATTTGGATTGCTTACTTTGAGAAAAGGCAACTGGAATGGGAAGCAAATCATTTCAGAGGATTGGATAAAAAATGCTACGACTCCAACTACAGCTTATACTGGCTATGGCTTTATGAATTATTTTTTAAACACAGACAAAAAAATGTATCCATCTGCACCCGCATCCGCCTATGCACATATTGGTAATGGCACGAATGCAATTTATGTTGATAAGGAGAACGATATTGTTGCAGTCATCAAATGGATGGATGACAAATCAATCGATGGATTCTTAAAATTAGTATTGACTGCTTTACCAAAATAAATTTTAAAAAAATGAGTAAGAAAATTTTATTTACCCTATTGATTCTATGTATTACAAAATTCTTGTCTAACGCGCAATCCTCAAATTCAGCAGGATTTGCTGCTCCCGAAAAGGAGGTCAAGCAAGTGATTCAAAATATGTTTCGTGCAATGATACAAGCAGACACGATTTTATTAAAAACTTGTTTTTCGGATAATGTTATTTTTCAAACTATTTTAAATAAACCAGAGGGCGCCGTTATTAAAACAGAATCTATCAATGATTTTATTCAAAGTATTGGTAAGCAAACACCCAATGTATTAGATGAAAGAATTGAATTTGGGGCAATTCAAATGGATGAACTCATGGCCACAGTATGGACACCCTATACCTTTTATTATAAAGGGCAATATTCACACAAGGGTGTAAATAGTTTTCAGCTAGTTAGATTAAAAGAAGGCTGGAAGATTCAATACCTGATTGATACGAGGTATAAATAATCCAATTTTGCTTTTAATATATTTATTGCTTGACTACCTTTAATTGATTTTGGAATTGCTGAGGTTGATTGGTTGTGATCCATTCTACACCTTGTTGTTGTAAAATCGCTAAATCAGATAATTCATTTACGGTCCAACTGCCAATTTTTAATCCTGCTTGTTTAGCAGTTGCACTTAATTGACTATTCATTTTAAATGAGGTATAATGCAAATTAATACCATCAAATTGATTTTTCACGACTGCATCAATTGTTAAGTCAGATTCTAAGTATAATACGATTGCTTTTGAATGCTGCTCTTTTATCCATGAAAGGATGTCTTTACTAAAACTGATATAGACAATACGTTTTTCAATTTTTAATTTTTTTGCTAAGGCCAATGTTTCAATCGTTGCTAAATAGTCTTGTTCTTTATCTTTAATGGCTGCTTTGATTTCACAAATGAGCAAGGTTTTGTGTTTGTCTTGTGTACCCTTTGAAAAGTATTGTTCAAGTGTTGGCAAAGATTCGCCGTTGGATAATTTGTTTCTGTTTAAATAGGCGTAGGTATTGGTTTGAATTGTATCGCCAAAATGCACAGGATCATGGTTCACAACAAGCACGCCATCTGCTGTTCTTCTAACATCAAATTCTGCACCATCACATTTTAAAGCAATTGCTTTTTCTAAGGATGCAATTGAATTTTCTGGTAAGTTAAACTCTTTCCATGCACCACGATGTGCAATAATTTTTGTTTTTTGGGCGTTTGATGTGTTCATGAGTAGGATCAATAAAAGGCTAGAAATTATTTTAAACATACAATTTATTTAATAGGGTTTGACTTAGGTAAGGTCGCTTTTGTTTTATGAAAGCAATCCGTTTTAGTTCTTAGTTTAAGTATTAAGGTACTAAAATAATATTAGTTAAACAGCATTTGCTAATTTTTCATATTTACTTAACTTTGCGCTCTTCAAAACACTATATGAATCAACCTATCCAGCAATTAAAAATAGCCATAGAGCCAAGTAGAGCCCAATTGTTAGCACACCCTGTGTACCATCAAATACAGACTTTAACGGAATTACAAAAATTTGCAGAAGTGCATGTGTTTGCGGTGTGGGATTTTATGAGTTTACTTAAATCCTTGCAACAAAAGCTAACCTGTGTGCAAACGCCATGGGTACCTATTGGTTCGGCGAATACAAGGTATTTAATCAATGAAATTGTGTTGGGAGAAGAATCCGATGTGGATGCTTTTGACAATCGTATAAGCCATTTTGAATTGTATCAACAAGCGATGCGTCAAATGGGTGCTTCTACAAGTGGCATAGAAAGCTTGATGCATGCGCTTCAGTCAGGTACTAGTATAGAACCTGCCATTCAACAATTGAATTGCGCAGCATCTGTAAAAGACTTTTTGAATTTTACATTTAAGATAGTCAACCACGCGCCTGCACATGTGCAAGCTGCTGTGTTTACTTTTGGAAGAGAGGATTTAATCCCAGATATGTTTACACGCTTACTAGAAAAATTAGTAGCAGAAGCGCCAGAAAAAGTATCCATTTTTAAATATTATATCGAGCGACATATCGAAGTAGATGGGGGTCATCATAGCCATCTAGCTTTGGAGATGGTATCAGAGCTTTGTGGAGAAGACGATGCGAAGTGGGAAGAAGCAGAACAAGCTTCGATAGAAGCTTTACAAATCCGCGCTAAGCTTTGGAATGCAGTTACTGCATAAATAAAGTATGATCAGGAGATTGGCAAAGCAATTTTATATTACTTCAAACGCTCCCTTCTCCGTATTTTTTCTGACTTTATCTGCTTCAAAATATTTACCATTCATAGCGATATAAACGCCGTTTGGAAGTACTTGTGTAAATGCGAGTGCACTACCTAAATTGAATAAACCATCAGAACTACCAAACTTGTATGGAATCATTGCACCCGTGAGTACAATTGTTTTATTAGGACAATGTTTTTGTAAATAAAGCGCGGAAGTGGTCATGGTATCTGTGCCATGGGTAATCACTATTTTTTCTGCACCAGAGGCATTGCATGCCGATGCAATGACGGCACGATCTGCTTCTACAAAATCAAGACTATCTTTCATCATCAAAGTTGTAATGGATAAATCCAAATTGCTTCTGCCTAAATGAAGCATTTCATGCAAATGCGTTTCTTTGAAAAAAAGATTACCGTTTAACTCGTTGTACGCTTTATCAAATGTACCACCAGTTACAAAAACTTGTATCCTTAAATTCATAGAATATTTATTTAGGGTCTATCCACATTTCCTTTCTGTCTAACCATTTATTATCAGAAAAGGATTCCTTACTAGCTAAAGTTCGGGTATATTTTTGAGTACGCTCAGTAGAACTTGGTTGATATGCAACAGCACCAATAATGCTCAAAGCTTTACTAAAATAGGTTTCACCTGGGTTGCCCAAAGTTTTATAGGGCAATACATTGTCTGCTAGTATATAAGTTGGTGTAAATCCGCTTTTTGTACCATAGTCGGATTTTCCAATTGCATTTGTTGTAAGAAAAGTAATTGGTTGCAGTCCATAGTCCCATCGTTTATTAGGGTCGGTAATAGTGAAAGAGCCTACATTTTTTCCGTAAGTATTCTCTCCAATTAAAATCACATCCATAAATGGTAGTAAATTATTGATCACCAATTCACTCGCAGAAGCAGTATTGCCTGCAGTTAAAACAAAGACGCGACTAAGTGTACCTAAGTTATTGGCTTCGGATTTGAATAAGGTTTCAAAAGAACTCGAAGTAGAATTTTTTTCTAAATAAGCAGTATAAGTTGCATTGTAGACTTTTTTATTCATCAATTTTCCAACCTTAGCAGCGGCATCTTTTACAGTTAAGTTGGTAATCAAATCCGAAGACACCACATAACCGCCACCATTGTATCTAAAGTCTAAAACCAATTCATTCACGCCAGCAGTTTTGAAACGACCAAATATCGCCCTCAAGCTATCATCAAAGCTGGTTAAAAACTGACTATAAGCAAGGTAGCCCACTTTTTTCCCAGACCATGCAATAATGGTATCTGCTAAAATTGGATTCGTTTGTAATTCAACTTTTGTAACAGTAACAGATTTTCCATTGGATACAAATGCGCCACCCACAAAATTACCAAGTCCAAGTTTTAAAGTCTGATTGGATAAAATGGTGCTGTAGTTTGCATTCGTGATAGTTTGATCATCGACTTTTAAAATAATATCCCCTCTTTTTAATCCAGCTTTTTCGGCAGGACTTCCCTTTAATACATAGGCAAGTACAAATGCAATACTAGTCTTGGTATCATCTGTATAGAAGGCATTATTTTTAATACCCAATACAGTACTTATACCATTTAATTGATTTTGTAGATTGGTAACACTTTCATCGATCCATGAAAAACGATCTGTATTAGGATAATCGTTTAAAAGCGTATAAAAATAATCTGTAGGCTTAGCATCTGTTGTGGTATTCGCTAGGCTTGGCATTTTGTCACTCCATAAATAATAATACGCCATTACTTCGTGAATCCATTTATTAGGCGCCGTATTTGGATTGATAGTTGTAGTTGGCGACGGCGTTACTTTAGGTACTTCAATTTCTTTTTTACAAGCAAAGAAAAAAGCAGAAATGGCAAGGATAAATAGTAATTTTTTCATACGATTAAAATGTTTCACCATAAATTTAATCAAACTATTGTTAACATAAAGAAAAAAAAGTACTATTAACTAATTAGACAAATATATTTGTCTAATTTTGGGTACTTAGACTAGCTCAAAAAGCCAACAAATTTCCCCCAGTATATAGTAACCGACCAATCCATATAAAATGAGAAAATTCTCTATCCCCACTATTTTAACATTGCTTTCCTTAACCATTTTGGTATCAACCAATGCACAAATCAGTACTTATTTTGCAGAGGTGGAAGCGTGGAATAGCGATAGAATAGATGCGCTGAAGCAACCCAATGGCTGGTTGAATTTAGAAGGATTGTTTTGGTTAAAAAAAGGGGTCAACAGTTTTGGCTCGTCCTCTATAAATGATTTGGTATATGACAATGCTGCTTTCCCAAAACATGTAGGAGACTTTATCTATGAAGATGGAAAAGTGTATTGGAAGGATGGCATTACAGAAAAAATTACAATTAACGACAATGATCTAGTGCTTGCAAATTCTGGAACACTAAATTTATTGACTGCAACAGAAGGGAAATATACCAGTCAATGGAAAGACTTTATTTGGGTGGTGATTCAAAGAGAAGATAAAGTAGGCGTAAGATTTAGAAATTTAAAAGCAAAAACTTTACTGGAATTTAAAGGGATTGAAAGATTTCCTGTAGATCCTATATGGCGTGTTAAAGCAAAAGTGATTCCTCAGGACCAAAATCCATTGATGATCATGAATGTGCTAGGACAAAATACAGCCCAGAAACATGGGGGCCAATTGGTATTTGACATAGAGGGCAAAACCTATCGACTAGATGCCATCGATGAGGGTGGAGTCAGGTTATTTGTGGCATTTGCAGACGCGACTTCCGGAAAAACGACTTATGGTTCGGGTAGATTTATAGAACTAGACAAACCAGATGCGGACGGATATACCTACATCGACTTTAATAAGGCCTATAACCCCCCTTGTGCATTTACTGAATTTGCCACTTGCCCACTTCCGCCTGCACAAAACAGGTTGAGCATCGCCATTCCTGCTGGCGAAAAAAAATATGGACAGCATTAAGCGCTCCATTAACTTTGGTGGCAAATGCAACAGTTGACACCATCCAATCCTCCTATGATTGCCGTTATCGGTTTAGGCTACGTGGGTTTGCCCTTGGCTTTGGCATTTGCTAAGCAATATCAAGTCATTGGATATGACTTAGACAATGCAAGGGTGGATGCGCTTAAAAGAGGCGAGGATGCTACATTAGAAACTGCCGAAGAGGATTTAAATGCAGCTACTAATTTAGTCCTAACCAATGACCTTGCATTGATTGCTGATGCGACAATCTATATTGTTACCGTACCTACTCCAGTGCATGCAGATAAAAGTCCAGACCTATCCTTCTTATTATTTGCCACATCCCAAATTGCTACTATTTTAAAGCGTGGCGATATTGTGATTTATGAAAGTACAGTGTATCCAGGATGTACCGAAGAGGATTGTGTTCCGGTGCTTGAAAAAAATTCAGGCTTAAAATTTAATGTAGATTTTTATTGTGGTTATTCTCCCGAAAGAATTAATCCAGGAGACAAGGTGAATACCTTAACTAAGATTCAAAAAATTACTTCAGGTTCTACTCCTGAAATAGCAAAGTATATCAATCAACTCTATGCAAGTATTATTACCGCCGGCACGTATGCGGCACCTTCCATTAAAGTAGCGGAAGCAGCTAAGTCCATTGAAAATGCGCAGCGTGATATTAATATTTCTTTTGTCAATGAATTGGCATTGATTTTTGATCGACTGGGTATTGATACAAATGAAGTCTTAGCAGCTGCAAGTACTAAATGGAATTTTTTACCATTTAAGCCGGGCTTAGTCGGAGGGCATTGCATTGGCGTAGATCCTTATTATTTAGCTTATAAAGCAAAGACTGTTGGATATGACCCAAGGGTGATTTTGTCGGGGCGTGATGTCAACGATCAGATGAGTGCTTTTGTAAGCAATAAGCTCATACAATTATTGGCACAAACAGGTAAAAAAATTCATGATGCAAAAGTCTTAGTGCTTGGTGTCACTTTCAAAGAAAACTGTCCTGATTTCAGAAACTCAAAAGTATTTGAGATCATCCATCAGCTAAAAGCAGAAGGCGCCCATGTATCGGCGTTTGATCCTTATGCCGATGCCATTGAAGTATTTCAAAAACACCAAGTACAATTGATCACTGCATTTGAAAAATATGATATTATTTTATTAGCAGTGGCGCATGATTTTTTTAAAGCATTGGATTATGCTTCTTTAAAAACAAGTTCCGATGCTATTGTATATGATACTAAGGCGTTCTTAGATCGATCCATCGTTACTGCAAGATTGTAAAAAGTAAAAAAATACCCATGATAGAGTCAAAAAGATTCGGTTCTAAAAAAGCATTAATTGATATTGATGAAACTATTTGTTTTTATTCCGATAAACGCGTATACGAATTAGCAGAACCTAATTTTGACAATATTGCAAAAATCAACAAGCTTTTTGATGAAGGATGGCATATTACCTATTGGACTGGAAGAGGAGAAAGTTCAAAAAGAGATTTAAGACCATTGACTTTAGAGCAGTTGACAAAATGGGGCTGCAAGTTCAATGATTTGATTACAGGATTCTGTCCTAACGGTGGTGCAGTCAAACCAAATTTTGATTTGGTGATAGATGATAAAGCAAAAAGGATAGAAGAATTATAAAAGCATTTTTATACATTAACCAATCTGCTTTTTTATAATACTAATTAAGTAAGCGCTGAGGCTGCTATTTTTCTTTTTCTTGCAAAGGGCAAATAAAATAGCCAAAAATGCGTGATGGCTGCAATTTCAAAACAAATGAGGTAAAATGGCCAGGCTCCAATGATAAGAGGATTATTTGCAGAAGGAGGCTCCCTTAAAAACATATAATTGGTTCCAATGGCATAGTTGAGGATACCTACAGAAAGTACAACGAATTGAGAGTAGCCAAAAATAACCAACCAAGATTTTGGTCGAGGCACAAATCCATTGTGTATAATCATATACAACACTACCAATAATAAACCAGCATGTTCAATAAAATAGCTGTAAAAATTATAGCCCTTAATGCCATTGTTAAATTCTGGTGTTAGTAGGGCATGAATGCCACCTAATAATCCCCAGTAGTATACAAATTCTCCTAATAATTGATTCTTATTAAATAAGTAGATGATGCATAAAAAGCTGCTAATACTGCATAAATGCGCAGGAATATTTTGTTGAATATTCCAATAGCCATTATAGAAATTATAGAATTGTTCAATACCTAAATTCGCTATCAATAAAATAGCAATAAAATAATCATACTGTTTGATTTGAATACTTTTAAGGTATTTAGGCACCTGAATGATCAAGAAGATACTTCCACTAATCCATAAAATACTCTCCCACCATAGTGGAGAGAAAGTGGCAAGTGTAATAGATTTTTCAAACTGCATACTGCAATTTACGCCAATCTGATTAAATTCTATCGACTATAGTATTAAACTATACTGTTAGATTTTTTTTAAAGGGGGTAAATACCTTTAAAAAATGAACCATTAATGTAAAATAGATTTAAATCGGTCAGCTTCTTCTTGATCTATTGTTTTTTTATAGATGCAAAAAAACCATTTCAACCTACAAGACCAAAGACAAGTGTTTATATGTGACCAACAAGCCATTTATGCCATGGGATGTGGCCAGCTTGTTCAAGCACATCCTATGTGTAATGGGTATCGTATGCTAACCTCTTTAGACGAAATAAATAATTTCAATATAGGTTTATCTCAAGGGTTATTGATCATAGACTGTGCCATGTTTGATTTTGATGCATCAGCTGTTAAAAACAGCATCAAAACACTACAGCAAATATTTCCGTTAATTATTTTATTGAATAAGGATACCCCAGATTATATACTCTATCAATTAATTGAACTCGAGGTAGATGTGATTGTATCTAGAAACATGTCAAGTCATGAGTGGAATAAAGCGGTAGACATGGCTTGTCAGCACAAGGTCTATTTTTGTCAAGATACTGGTGAGCGTGTATTAAAACTAACTCAGGTAATGGATAAAATTAATTTAATAGAACGTGTAAATGCGCTAAGTCTATATGATAAATTTATTTTAATACGCATCTGCGAAGAAGCCTCCAGTAAACAGATTGCGGCAGAACTTGGACATAGTAAACGCACGATCGAAGGTCATAGAACTAGGCTGATGCAAACACTGGATGTAAAAAATGTGGCAGGCCTTGTTAAAATTGCTATCATCACACAACTCTATGAACACTATCTTTCTAATCCTGGATGGTATGCTAGTTTTTTGTTGGCCAAGACATCTTCTTTATAGTAATGGATAGTTTTAAAATCTCCATTGATAAATCCATTGGCTTGATCTGTAAAATTTTTACTTTCAGCAAATCTGCTTTGCCCACCTGTAATAATGGTTTTTGCATTCAGCCTTTTTCCAAATTCAACTGCAGCAACAAAACTATTACCAGAGTATCCGTATCGCTTGGTGGTATTTGGGTAACGTCTACTTTCAAAAGAAGGCAGTGAACCCCACTTAGAAGAGGCTTGATTGACAGCTAAGCTAAGTTGGCTATCGTCAAAATTGGCACCTGGTGCAACTCTTTGAAAACGATTCATTGCGCCCCATGTAATTTCCCAGCCACCATACCATTTTTCAAATTGATCTAAAGTGGTTTCTAATAATTTAATTTTAGTTTCAAACGCAAGATCTTGGTCCATACGGTTGTATTTTAAAACGATTTCTGTAGCAGCTTCTTCTGTGTTTGCAGGTGGAATGGCAGCACTCCATTTTGTCGCCCATTCTATCGCAATGCTAGTCGCAATGGAATTGCTATCTGCTACATGATCCCAATTGGCTAAATAGTCAATTGCTTTTTTAGTTCTTGGTGTAAGGTTCGCTGTTTTTGCTGTTTGTATAAAACGAGGCAACAAAATATCGAATGCACTTAATTTTTTATTGTATCCTAAAGCAATGAGTTCGTCCAAATTGATTTTATCTATTTTTGACAATAGTGCAACTGCATTGAGACCTCTTCCATTTTCACCATCTGGTGCCATATACCTAGGGTAGTCTTGGGCTTTAGGACTACTACTGCCTGCTACAGTAAACGGTGTAGCATTGCAATTTTGTAACCATCCAATTGCAGGATTGATACTTTGTACAATTTCATTTAAAGAATGCACACCCTGCCAGTCAGTTGCTTTAATGGAACCATCTACGTGCATGGTGTAATCAAAACTTGGATTGCGTTTTGGCATAAAATTACCATGCCAGTAGGCAATATTGCCTGCAGCATCTGCATAGACGGTGTTATTGCTATTATTGGAGACTAGTTCCATTGCTTTTGTATAGTCTGCTAAGCTTTTTGATTTTGTTCTTGTCCAACATTCAATTAAAGCGTCTAAAGAACGATTGTTTTCTTGTAGGCTTAACCATTTTCCTTTCTCCATCCCCATGATTGGACCATGGATAGTAAAATAAGTATCAAATGATTTTGTCTTTAAGATACCATTATCAACATATTGGATCTGGATAGTACGTTGTCCAACTTTCTTTTTTTCTTTTTCGTAGGTATAAAATAATTCATTCTTTATTTTTTCAGTTTGTTCTTCATACACATCCGCTACATCGGCATAACCACTGGTATGCATCCATCCGCATTGTTCGTTAAATCCTTGATAAATAAAGAACTGTCCCCAGGTTACTGCACCATATGCGTTTAAACCTTCTTCGCTTACCATATGCATTTCTGATCTAAAATAAAATGGCACATGGGGATTAATATACAACATGGCATTCCCTGTTTTGCTATGCTTTGGGGCAATCGCAAATCCATTGGATCCTTTTAAGGTTTTATCCTCCATGTCAAAGTTAGGTTGTTCAAATAGGGATTGCTGAGTTGGCAGATACTTATTTAAACTTACTCCATTTTGATTTGCATAGAGCTGTTGTCCATAAAATGCTTCGACATGTTTTTCGGTGATGCCTGCAGACCTTGTTGGAGAGACGCTACCGTCGGTCCACATTAAATGGTACCATGGCTTAAACTTTTTAAGCACCACCGGTTTTACCTCTGGATGTTTTGATAAGTAATAGTTGATGCCATCTGCATGTGCAATTAACAATTGCTTAAACCAAATTGGACTTCTTTCAAAATCTTTCATTGCTTCTGCACTATCTTGAATGAGTTGCATCATTAAATCTTCATAAATCAATTTAGGCCCTTCCATTTCGGCACGTCGCCCAAGCATTTCTAAAAAATTCTTTTCTATTTGCGGAAAATTCTCTTCGCATTGCGCATACATCAATCCAAACACCGCATCGGCATCCGTCTTTCCATAAATATGTGGAATATCCCACTCGTCACGAATGATGGTGGTTTGGTTGGCGTGTTGATTCCATCTAGCGAGTTCTGCACTCGTTGGTTTTTGAGCAACTGCAACAATAGCAATCCATACCAAGCAACTTAGTAAAGCAAATTTTTTCATTCTATGAATTTTAATGGCCAACCAATTTCCAATTTTTTAATCTCCCATTTAAACCAATCCCCAAGTTTTAATTCTTTCTAAATTAATTCTTGCACATTCAAGTGGTGCAATACCTTGATAGGATTCTTGTTCTATAATAAAATGTTTTGTGCCACCGATTGATTTTGCCAATAAGCATACCGCTTTTGGATCTACCAGACCATTACCAAGAATGGTGCTATCATGTTGGTCGTTCATTTCACCTATCGGCACTTTAATCTCATCTTTTACGTGCACTGAAACAAAACGTCCTGGATATTTTTTGATCCAATCCATTCCCCTTGCACCAATCCCAAACATATTGCCAAAATCCAATTGGTGTATTACCAGTTCGGGATCGGTTTCTTTTAAGATAATATCATAGATCAATTGTCCATTCACTTTTTCTATGAATTCAAAATTATGGTTATGGTATCCAAATTGCATACCTGATTCCAAACACAATTCGCCAGATAAATTGAATAATTCTAACTGATGCATTAAAGCGTCATAAGAAGTTCTTACATTTTCATCGATAGAAGGACTAATGACATAGTCTTGTCCTAGCGTCACTGCATCGTCGATGGTGTATTTCCAAGCGTCTGTAAAATCCTTTTTGGTAGTATCCCAATGGTTTGCATTCAATGCGGTATGGCCACTTGGCATTTGCATGCCTAAGTCGGATATTATTTTTTTAAATTCAATTGGACTATAGCCATATAATTTTCTATTTGAATAATTGGCGTGCTCTATATATTGATAGCCCATTTTTGACAATGCCTTTAAAGTCTCTAATGGTTTTTTAAACATATCATCACGCACTAAATACAATTGAATGCCAATTTTGATGGAGGTATCCGCAATGGCATTTTTTGACCACAATGCTTTTGGCGCTATACCCACACCTAAAATGGCTATCCCCGTATTTTGAATAAATGTTCTTCTTGAATTTTGCATAAGCGTTTAGTCTTCTACCTTCGTGTTTTTAGTTGGTTTTTTATCCAAGTATTCTTTACGATCTACTTTTGAATTACCAGTCACCAGCTCATCTAAATTAGCGCCATTGTATAAACGACCATTTTTCATGATGTACTGGATGCTATTGGTATTTTTAATGTCTTCTAAAGGATTCTTGTTTAAAATAATTAAGTCTGCTAATTTACCTGCACTGATACTTCCAAGGTCTTTATCCAATCCTAAACTTTCTGCGCCCAAAATAGTGGCTGTTTTCAAAGCATCTAAATTGCGCATACCGCCAGATTGCATAGCCCATAGTTCCCAATGGTAACCCAAACCTTGTAATTGACCGTGACTACCTACACCCGCAAGTCCACCAGCTTCAACAATCTGCTTCATACTCTTAGCGTGTTTTTGAAACACGTGTTCTTCTGGTAAGAACCAAGTAGCACGACGTCTTGACTTACTTGCTAGTTCTTCGTAAGGGGTATAGTATTGCAATTTTGGATCACCATATACATTCTCTGTCTCATAATAAAAATTCTCTGCCCATGGCCCACCATAAGAAACCAATAAAGTTGGTGTCACGGCCATTTTTGAACTAGCTATTGTTTTTACTACATCATTATACAATGGATAAATTGGTATAGAGTGCTCATGACCAGGATAACCATCTATCAAATTCGTCATATTCAATTTAAAATCTAATCCACCTTCTGTGGTAGGCATTAAATGTTGGTTTTTAGCTGCTTGAATCACCCATTGTCTATGCTTACGATTGCCCACTAAATACATTTTAATATATTTTGTGTTATAATACTTACTGTATTGTGCTAGTACTGATTCTGCTTGTGCAGAGTCTTTCAAATTATAAGACCAATAACCCACACCAGGTCCAGTTGAGTAAACTCTTGGCCCTACCATTTTACCTGCTTCTACTAAATCACTATAGGTTAATACATCTGTCGTTGCAGTTTGTGGATCACGTGTTGTCGTCACACCATACGCTAAATTGGCTGCATAAATCCAAACTTGATTTTTATGGATGCCCCAACTAGGCCACATATGTGAGTGCGTGTCTATGAATCCTGGCACCACTGTTTTTCCTGCAAGGTTGACGCGCTTAGCGCTGGCAGGCACTTTCAATGAACCAGATTTTCCAACAGCTTGAATTCTATTTTTTACAATTAAGATGTCGCCGTTGTTAATCACTTGATCCCCATTCATTGTAATGATTCTTGCATTGGTCAATAACACTGTAGTGGAAGGCATATCATTTTCATAATATACTTTTACCCATGTTTCATTAGCCTTGTATTTTGGCGCTTCTTTTTTATCGTCTTTTTTAGCAATGTTGGTGCTGTCTTTTTTCGTGGTATCTTTTTTAATAGCGGCTTCTAATTTTTTTGCAGCAGCTAAACTATCATCAAAAGCATAAGCAGCATCAATATCATACGTGAAATGCGCTGCACCTAAACTCCAATGAATGGTTTTCCCATCTGCTTGCCAGCTTGGAAATTCTCCACCAATTTCAGTTAATAATTTACTAGGGAATGCTGCATTTTTTGCATCTGCTACAGAGATGGAAACTGATTTACCAGACTTTGGAATAGTCACAAAATAGATATTGTTATTTACTTGTGCAATCGCTGCAGATCCCTTTGGTGACAATAAAATATTATTGGCATTAGAAGCAGGATTGTTTTCTTTTGCAGCATCATCTTCTTCCATAATTTCTGGAATGATACAAGGGTCTGCCAATGGCTTGCCGCGATGCTCAGGAACGCTACCAAAAGTAGTAATACCAGAAATTTTTGCAATTTCTTTCTCATCCCCACCATCCCATTGAATTGAAATCAGTCTACCACGATTGTTTAAATAGATACGATCATCGTTTAAAGCAAAATGTGGGTTGTATCTTCCGTTGGCTTTGTCAATTATTTTTTCATTACCAGTGGTCAAATCAATCCATGCCAATTCATCTTCTGCATCATCATAACTAGGTTCAATGGCATCTTTAAATTTCTGTGCGTTTGTTTTATTGTAGATTAATTTTTTACCAGTTGGATCAATTGCAAGGCCTTGGTACAAAGCATTTTCTTTTGTGATCGTTTTTTCTGTATTATTATTTAAATCAATGAAACGAATAGCACCGCCATCAGGATTCCAAGTAGAAAAATAAATACCATCACCAGCAAGATTCCAAACTGGTTGTGCTTCTGTAAAATCATTCTTTGTTAAACGCTTTGGTGTGCCGTTTGGATAGTCCATTACATACAATCTATTCAATACTGTAAATGCCAATTGTTTTCCGTTTGGAGAAGGTACCGCATCTCTTATTTGCGTTGCCATTGTAGCAACCGTATCCTTGATAGGATATTTAAACAATACTTCTGGTCCCATTTCAATTTTCGCATCCACGGTATATGGAATCGAAGTTTGTGCAGCAGATTCAATATCAATTTTATTTATTTTTCCGCCGTAAGAAGCTAATAAATATTTACTATCAGGCGTAAAACTCATAGCAGGTAACACACCCATCACCGCAATAGATTCTTGATCATCTCTTTGAACAGGGTAGGCCAACCAAGCTTCCTCACCTGTTGCTAAATTTCTTTTAACCAATCCAGTTTTATCTTCATAACGAGATCCATACACCAACCATTTTCCGTCTTTAGATAATACTGGTGTAAACGCAGATCCATATCTTGATGCGATGGTTCTAGTGTTTCCTTTTTCTCTGTCATACACACCAATACTATATTGTGGTAACATGGCGTTGTAGTTCCAAGCGCCATTGCGTGCACTATAATAAATATAACGACCATCTGCACTCACGGCAGGATCAATTGTTTTTAAAGTAGCAGGTGCATCAATTAAATTCGTTCCTGTACCACCATTCTTATGCATCATATACAATTTAGTATTACGACGACCTTTTGTATACACAATATAATTTCCGTCTGGTGTATACACTGCACCTGGATAATTATTATTTTGTTCTTCAGTTAAAGCAACGGTATCTTTTTTCTCTAAATCTATGTACCATATATTTTCTGCACCAGAGCGGTCAGATAAAAAAAGGATGCGTTTGCCATCGGGACTAAAACTTGGATGGTTATCGTAAGCCATGCCCTTAGTGATAGCAGTTGCTTTGCCTCCTTCCATTGGGATACTATATATATCACCCATCAAATCAAATAAAATGGTTTTACCATCTGGACTAACAGCTAATGAAGTCCAAGTGCCTTCGTTGGTCGTAAAGTCAATCGACCTAGTAGCTTTTAATGGCAATCCTTTAAATTGACTAAAACTAGTGCTGTCTTTTTTTGGACTTTTTTTGTCCTGTGCTTGTGAACTGATTAAACCAAGCCCCAAGAATAGCGTCAAAGCAATTATTCTCATAATGTTTATTTTTTGAAAGTTACATCAATCCAATAGTACCCGAAAAAAAATGAAACAATTGAAGATCGCCGCTCATCAAATATTTCGATAATTTTAACTAAAAATTTAGGTAGGAATCCGCCTCTATGACGTAATTTCGTCAACTCAATCGTATATTTACAGTATGAACAAACAAAAATTGGGGCAATTTATTTTTATAAGTTGCTTATTATTAATTAGTTATGTTGGATTTGCACAAAATTTGACCATTCAAGGCAGTTTAAAGGATAGTATAGCCAATCGAGCCCTTAACTCAGCGACCGTTTCCTTGGTATACGCAAAAGACTCTTCCTTGGTTAGTTTTTCAAGAACGAATGAAGCTGGGGTCTTCAATTTCAAAAATGTTGCACCTGGATCCTATTTGATTTCAGTTTCCTATGTAGGCTATATCCCAAAATGGGTGCCAGTTCTAACTGGTACAGAAAAAACAGTAGAGATGGGGTTGATTTATATGAATGATGTGAATACGATGAGTACGGTGACAGTGAATGCACGTAGACCACCGGTTGTCATTAATGGAGATTCGGTGGAGTTCAATTCAGAAAATTTTAAGACTGCGCCAAATGCGGTAGTAGAAGATTTATTAAAAAAGATGCCAGGCATGGAAGTGGATAAAGCTGGTGGCATCACCGTCAATGGAAAAAAAGTGACCAAGGTTTTTGTGAATGGAAAAGAATTTTTTACAGGCGATCCAATGATGGCCACTAAAAATTTACCTGCAGATGCGGTAGATAAAATTCAGGTATACGATCGTAAGTCTGATCAAGCCATGTTCACTGGTATTGATGATGGCTCAGAAGAAACAGCAATTAATTTAAAATTGAAAAAAGACCGCAACAAATCCACTTTTGGTAAATTGAATGCGGGCGCGGGTACACCAAGCGTATTTGATGCACAAGGCAATGTGAATGTGATCAATAATGAAGAGCAATTTTCTGCCATTGGCGGTGCGAATAATACCAACAGACAAAATTTTTCGGGCCGAAACATTGTTAATTTTTCGGGAGGTGGTGGAGGTAGACCAGGCGCTGGCGGAGGTGTATCCGTTAATTTTAGCGGCGGCTCTGGCGAAACAGATGCGAATGCACAAGGTATTGCAGAGACTTATTCTATAGGAGGCAACTATTCAAATTTATTGAACGATAAAAAAACCGAATTCAATGCCAATCTTTCTATTAGTGATGTAGAAAGAAACAATAATAGCTTCTCGAAAACACAAAACCTTACACCAGGTAATGCATTCAATAGAATTTCTAATTCCAATTCAATAGCAGGCAATAAGCAACAAAATTTTGGAAGTACCATTGATCATAAAGTGAGCGACAATTTTTCTTTTAGGTTTACACCAAGCTTAGGTTTGCAACAAACTACTAATTATAGCGAAGACTCTACACAAACCTATTTAACAAATGGAAACTTGCTTAATAGCAATGCCACCATCGCTTCTAGCGCTTCTGATGCTGTCAATGCAGCAAGCACTTTGTTGTTAAGAAAAAAGTTTACTAAAAAAGGACGAACAATTTCCTCCACAATAACACAAAGTTTTAATCGCTCTAATTCAACTGGGAATCAGTTTACGGAACAATTATCTTATTTAAATAATAAGCTAACAAATGATTCAATTTTAGATCAACAAAATACGCGTAAAGGAGAAAACTCAAGTTATTCTGCTAATTTAATTTATACGGAACCATTGGGTAAAAAATCATTATTAGAGTTTAATACCTATTTAAGTAAAAGTATTGGGTCTTCTAGTAGAAGAATTTTTGATCGTAATAATGCTACAGATACTTATGATTTATTGAACACACGTTTAACCAATGAGTTCAATAGTGAGTATACTTATTCTGGTGGAGGGATGAGCTATAGGGCCAATCAAAAAAAATATAATTTCTCTACTGGAGTTTCTTTACAAAGAGCAGTGCTAGATGGTGAGAACATTAGTGCAAAAACAAAACTGAGTCAAAGTTTTCAAGACATCATGCCTAATGCAACTTTTAGGTACAACTTCTCTCAAACAAAAAATTTCAATGTAGACTATCGTACATCCACGAATCAGCCTTCGATCACTCAATTGCAACCTGTATTGGATCAAAGCAATATCAACAGACAATCTATTGGTAATCCAGATTTGAAAAGAAGCTATGTACATAATTTAAATATTCGTTTTTTCAGTTCTAAAATTTTAGCAGGAAAAAGCTTTTTTTCTACATTAAATGCGTCTACGACCAATAACTCTATAGTTAATTACGATAGCGTTTTACCCAATAGAACCATTCTTACAAGACCGGTCAATGTCAATGGAGCCTATAGAATCAATGGTTCTATGAATTATGGATTTGGTATTAAAAAATTAAAATCAAGACTTAGTTTTGGCTTAAATGCAGGTTTGAACAATAATATCTCTTATGCGAATGGAGTATTAAATACCATCGTGACAAAATCTACTGGTCCAAGTATGACGTATTCCTATATTGTTGACGATGTCATTGATATTAATTTGACAGCACGTTATTCCTTTAGCAATACGAATAACGCAGTGAATCCAACATTGAATACCAACTTTTTAACAAAAGTCTTTGGGGCAGACATGACCAATTATTTGCCATTGAACATCGTATTGAATCAGTCCTTCAATTATGCTATTAACACAGGTCGTGCGGAGGGATTTAATACAGCAATTCCAATTTGGAATGCAAGCTTTTCTAAATTTTTCTTAAAAAACAAGCGAGCAGAAATTAAGATGAGCGCTTTTGACTTATTGAATAAAAATATTGGTATTAGCAGAAACGTATCTCAAAATCAGATTGTGGATAGATCTTATAATGTAATTAGTCAGTATTTTATGTTGACTTTCACGTATAGTTTACAAAAATCTGGATTGGGTGGAGGTGCAAGAGCAGGAGGTATGATGATTAGAATGTAAAATTTAAAACTGAAATTAAAGTAGTTATCTTTAATCAATTAGTTTCAATACTGTCATAATTTTAAAGAACGAAAAATAGCTTTTATGAAAAAAATACAATTAGTACTTGGATTGATGATTGCTTTTATAAGCATCTCAACATCTGCTATAGCGCAAATGAAGGAAGGGAAAATTAGTTACGAGCGTAAGATTAATATGCATCGTAACCTACCCGATCCTCAAATGAAGTCGATGGTGCCTGAATTCAGAACAGACAAGTTTGAATTGATTTTTAATGAGTCTGTAAGCTTATTTAGATCAGTAGTAGATGATGAAGCGCCCGATCCATTTGCGAATGCTGGCGGTGGCGGAGGTGGAATGCGCATGAATTTTAGAATGCCCACTGCAAATACTTTCACAGATGTTTCAAAACAAATGCAATATGAAGAACGTGCATTTTTTGAAAAAGAATTTTTAATTATTGATTCTTTGAAGCAATACAAATGGAAATTATCAGAAGAAACTAAAACCATTGCGAAGCAATTATGTAAAAAAGCCACTACGATGATTACAGCGCCTCAAATGCGTATGCGTGTTAGCATAGGCGGCGGTGGTAACAATACAGATACTGCAGCGAATACGCCAAGAGCGCCAAAAGAAACAGAATTGGTGGTTTGGTATGCCGAGAATATCCCAGTATCATTTGGTCCTGATAATTATAGTGGATTGCCAGGTGTGATTATGGAGATAGATCAAGACAATGGCGCTACAGTTACCACTGCTGTGGAAGTGAGTGCGAAGTATCCAAAAAAAGAATTGGTTGCACCAACAAAGGGTGATAAAATGAATAGAGCGCAGTTCCAAGAAAATATGCAGAAGTTAATGCAAGAAATGCAAAGAGGTGGAGGTATTAGAATGGGCGGAATGAATATCCGTGTAGGAGGCGGAAATTAATCATCTATAAGATCAATTATCCTTCGAGATAGAATTTAAAAAAGGGGCCGCTAACTGCGGCCCCTTTTTT
>CAMBDE010000013.1 GCA_945865295.1 Chitinophaga pinensis
ACATATTTTAAATCTATTCCTTTTTCCTTAGCAATTTTTTTAGCTAAAGGCGATGCAAAAATTCTTCCCTCATTCACTACTTGCGCTGAAGTAGGTTGTACAGCAGTCGGTGTAGGCATAGGTGCAGCTTGAGGAGTAGATGCTGTTGGTGCAGCCCCACCTTTTAATGCTGCAACAATTGGTGCAATCTCCAAACCTTGTTGTCCAATGATACAAAGTAAATCGTTCACTAAAATTTTCTCTCCTGCTTGAGCACCTTGGTACAATAAAATACCATCTTTATAAGATTCTAATTCCATCGTTGCCTTATCGGTTTCGATGTCTGCCAATACTTCTCCTTTTTTAACTGTATCTCCTATTTGCTTATGCCATCCTGCAATTACCCCTTCTGTCATGGTATCACTCAATCGAGGCATCAATACTACTTCTTCCATTGCTGAAAAATCTACAGCAGATGCACTAGGTGTTGAAGTTGCAGGAACTGGTGCGGGTGTAGTTGCTGTTTCAACCGGAGCTGGTGCATTTGCTCCGCCAGTATTTTGAGCAATCAAAGCAGACACATCTTCACCTGCTTTTCCAAAAATGGCTAATAAATCGTTGACTTGTAATTTGCCGCCACGTGGCGTACCTATATGTAATAAAACACCATCTTGATAGCTCTCCAATTCCATGGTTGCTTTATCCGTTTCTATTTCGGCTAACAAATCGCCTTTTTTTACGGTATCCCCCACATTCTTGTGCCAAGCCGCAACAACACCTTCGGTCATGGTATCACTCAAACGGGGCATTAATATTACTTCTGCCATAGGTAAAAAGCTAATTTGTAATTGAGTGGTGAAATTACACTAAAAATGTATTTTTTCCCACCGAAATAGGCAATTTTATAGCAAATAAGGTCAAATTAAGGCAGATAAAAATAAATCCTAGATACCTTATTGTCCTTGCGCTAAACTATATGCTTTTTTATCTCCCCACATGTTCAATATTTCAACTGAACTAATCTGAAAATCTTTAGCAAGCAAGCTATATAAATTGATGATATCTGATTGGGTAAGTGGCGTCGCATTTTCCGTTTCAAATCGAAGAAGATATTGATTCACTAGGTTGGTGAAAACAGAGCCTGTTGGCCAAACCTGTGTTCCTCTATTAGAAATTGTAACCAATTTCAAATGATTTTTTTCATGTTGCATGGCTACAGCAGCCAATGCATTTGGTTGTAATGTTGATTCAATAAAGAAATCTGCTCCAACAACTTTATGGGGCTCATTATTTGAACCTAATAAAATTGGATTATTTGAGATAGCCTTATTGGTAGATACAAAATCAAAATCTTTCAAGTTTGGTTTTGGATTTTGTGTTGGTTGTTTGCCAAAATTATCAATGATGGCTTGTGCAAAAACAGTGGTATTCACTGAAGCAATGGACTTGTCTCCAAAATCACCAGTGTGCACACCCGACTCCAATGTAAACAATAATGCATTTTCAATCATGACTGCTTTTTCCATCATGCCTAGATGACGTAACATATTCAATCCACTCAATAATAAAGCCGTAGGATTGGCAATATTTTTACCTGCAATATCTGGCGCAGTGCCATGTACTGCCTCAAAAATAGAAATATGATCTCCGATATTTGAAGATGGCGCAAAACCAAGCCCACCAACCAATCCAGCACATAGGTCACTCACAATATCTCCTTGTAAATTAGTTAGTACAATCACATCAAATAATTCTGGATGACTTACCAATTTCATACATAAATCATCTACAATAATATCGTCCGCTTTCAGATTTGGATATCCCTTTGCAATCTCATTAAAGACTTCCAAAAATAGACCATCCGTAATCTTCATAATATTGGCCTTGTGTCCGCAAGTAATTCTTTTTGCACCTTTTTTCTGAGCCATTTCAAATGCATAACGAATCACTTGTTCACTTCCGCCTCTGGTAATATATCTTCTGGCAATGGCTACATCTTGTGTTAATTTATGTTCGATGCCACCATAAGTGTCTTCGATGTTTTCACGCACGATGGTCAAATCAATATTAATACTTGCTTTACTAAAAACAGTATCTACCCCACTTAAAGTTTGAAATTTTCTGTCATTCGCGTAGGTGTTCCAAGTTTTTCTTGCCGTTACATTGACACTTTTAACCCCTTTACCTTTTGGTGTTTCCATTGGCCCCTTAAAAAGAATGCCTAATTGTTCAATCGTTTCTTTTGCTTCTGGTGTCATCCCATTGCTAAACCCTTTATCAAATACCCATTTTCCCATGTCTACATACTGATATTCCAATGGCAATTTAGCTGCATTGAATATGCCAATGACTGCTTCCATAATCTCTGGACCGATTCCGTCACCTTTAGCTACAGCTATCTTCATTTTAGTCAGTTTTATTAGTGAAAAAGTGGATTTGTAAAAAAAACTCAAACGTTTCCGCAAAGTTAGGTCAGTTCCTCCTGCCTAAAAAAAAATAGCCCCTCTTTTTGGGCAAGCTGAGTAAAATATTTGCTAAATTTATCCCGCAGTATACTCTGCAAGTTACTTTTGATCACAATGGTCATGATTTCTACAATTTCTGAAGGTATAGAAGTAAGTGTTGAAACCTTTTACCAAAAAGATTATAGCAACCCTTTACAGCAAGATTTTATGTTTGCTTATCGCATTACTATAGAAAATCACAACTCATTTCCTGTAAAACTACTCCGTAGATTTTGGGAAATATTTGACAGCAATGGAGAGCATAGAGTAGTAGAAGGTGAAGGTGTGGTGGGGGTTCAACCTTTAATCATGCCAGGAAAGCAATATCAATATGTAAGCGGTTGTAATTTAAAAACCGAATTAGGAAAAATGCAAGGTTATTATAGTATGGAGAATATTGAAAAAAAGGAAGCTATTCAAGTTAATATTCCTGCATTCAAAATGATTGCACCCGTAAAATTAAATTAAGCTGCAAGGTTAAGCTTAAAGTAAATTCAAGTTTATTTTTTAAAAATACTGATGGCCTAAAAGTCCAGATCCGCCTGATCAAAGATGGTCTGAGCAGGGGTTTTCAATAATTGATTGAGATCGCTTTTCGAGGTTCCTTTTTGTTGATTCATCCAAGATTTTACAATGCTGTAGCCAATATATTTACCCACGTTGCCTGGTATATCCTCTCCAAAATAATCATTATAAGGTGCTTCTCTTAAAATTGCTGAAGTCAAATTCGGGTCCACAGAAAAAAGCCTGTTTTGGCTTGATAAGAAAGTCCAAATATCTCCTTTATTTTCTTCGATTGCTTTTAACTGATTCCCTGTATAACCCAATAACAGTGTATCCGAAGTCGTTGGTAAACATTGACTGAGTATATATTGACGCTTTCCAATTTCAATCATTTGTTCAATCAACTGCTTCCCATTCATTGCTATAGGATCATAATCATCCAACATATTTTGAATTGAATTCACTACAATATATTCTGGTGCAAATTGACGACTAATATAAGTTGGGTAGATGGTATTGATTTGTTCGGAGTAATACCAGCTTGACGCCGCACCCATATACAATTGAAGACCAATCGCAAGTCCATCTTTAGTCACCACATTGCCATAGGTTTCGAGTGGCCCTATAAAATAAATGATTTGCGTTGGCAAAGTATAGGATGGAAAATAGTAATGGAATCTTTTAAATGCATCTGTCATCTCTGGAGTTGCTTTCTTGAATGCTTGTACTTTTTGAGTGGCTTGATAGATGGGGAGATAGGCTTTATAAAAAGCCAATATTTTTTTAGGCTCTTTTTTTGAAGACAGCATCAAAATTCGATTAAAATAATCTTCCGAAAATTGAGGATATGCTTGGACTAATTTAGCTAAATCTGACTCAAAATCTAAGCTGTCCATGGCAAAGAAAGCACTGTCAAATCGAATTGCTCGGATATTTGGAGTTGGCGCATTTAGGGCAGGGTCTTGAGGTGCCATATTACAGGCTCCAAGGGCAAGTCCAATCCATCCATAAAATAAAGCAGTTAAACGCATCCTCGAAAGTACAAAAAAAGCGAGGTTATTTCTTTTAAAAACCGACCTTTGATGCATGAAAATTTGTATCGCCCAACAGAATTATCATATTGGCAATTTCGAGGCCAACACAAAACAGATCATTGACGCAATTGAGCGTGCAAAGCAACAAGGTGCTGATTTAATTTTATTTAGCGAAATGAGTGTCTGCGGTTATCCTGCGAGAGACTTTGTAGAGTTCAATGATTTTATCAATCAATGTTATGCCAGTGTAGATGCCATTAGAAAAGTGGCAGACACTATTGGTGTATTGATTGGCGCGCCAGCGCACAATACCAATGAAAAAGGGAAACCTTTGTACAATGCAGCGTTTTTTTTATACGATCAAAAAATACAAGCAGAGATTCATAAAACATTATTACCTACTTATGATGTGTTTGACGAGAATCGATATTTTGAACCAGCGAGCGAATGGAAAGTAGTTCCCTTCAAAGGAAAGCAATTGGCTATCACCATTTGTGAAGATATTTGGAACCTAGGAGACAACCCATTGTACACGATTTGTCCCATGGATCAAATGATGCAACAATCTCCAGATATTTTACTCAATTTGAGTGCCTCTCCATTTGATTATACCCATGACGAAGACCGTAAGGCCACCATTAAATCAAATGTGGTAAAATACAAGAAGCCTTTGTTCTATTGTAACGCCATTGGAAGTCAAACAGAAATCGTATTTGATGGCGCTTCTTTGGTTTTTGATAAGGATGCTAATTTATGTGGTGCTTTACCGATGTTTGAATCTACTATGCAAATTTTTGAATGCAATGATGACGGAACCATTAATACCCCAATCCTTGAACCAGCAGCATCTGTTCCAAGTAAAGAATTAAATCCCGCTAAATTAATACCAGCATTGAATATTGACCAAGTGTATAAAGCATTGGTATTAGGCGTGAAAGATTATTTTAATAAGATGGGTTTTAACAAAGCAATCCTAGGATCTTCTGGTGGCATTGACTCCGCTGTAACCCTTGCCATTGCTTGCGAAGCACTTGGTAAAGAAAATGTATATGCTATTTTAATGCCTTCGCCCTACTCCACTCTGCATTCTGTAGAGGATGCCGTTCAGCTAAGTAAAAACTTAGGCAATCCTTACGATACCCTTCCAATTAAAAATGTCTATGAAAGTTTTTTACATACATTGAAGCCTATATTTAAAGACCTGCCTTTTTCATTAGCCGAAGAGAATATACAAAGCAGGTCGAGAGGAAATATTTTGATGGCCATTGCAAATAAATTTGGCTATGTGTTATTGAACACTTCTAATAAAAGTGAATTGGCAACAGGTTATGGTACGTTGTATGGTGATATGGCGGGTGGCTTAGGTGTTTTAGGTGATTGCTATAAAATGCAGGTATATGAATTAGCTAAATATATTAATCGTCAAAAAGAAATAATTCCTGCTCATATTATTACTAAGGATCCTAGTGCTGAACTAAGACCTGACCAAAAAGACAGCGATAGTTTACCTTCCTATGAGATACTTGATCAAATACTTTTTCAATACATTGAAAAAAGAGCCGATCCTGCAAGCATCAAGGCTCTAGGTTTTGAAGCTGCACTGGTAGATAAGACTTTGAAAATGGTGAATACCAATGAATATAAAAGAAATCAATTTTGCCCAATCATTCGTATATCGCCAAAAGCATTTGGCGTGGGAAGAAGGATGCCTATTGTTGGAAAATATTTAAATTAGGATATGAAAAACAAAACATGGATTTACTTAGCGCCTGTTTTTCTTTTTTTAAGCTTAACCACTGTTGCACAAAAGACAGCGCCCATTTTACCTGGCGCTTATCAAACTGCAGCATACATACCCCTTTTAAAAAATAAAAGAGTGGGTTTGTTTACCAACCACACTGCTACTGTAGGCAAAAAACATTTAATTGACACTTTACTTGCAAGTGGGATTCAAATACAAAAAGTATTTACACCAGAACATGGCCTTAGAGGCACTGCAGATGCAGGAGAAAAAACTAAAGATGGCATAGATGAAGCCACTGGCGTAAAGATTGTTTCACTCTATGGAAAAAAATACGGACCAAGTGAAGCAGACCTTAAAGATGTAGACCTATTGTTATTTGATATACAAGATGTGGGCACAAGATTCTATACTTATATCTCTTCGCTTCAATATTATATGGAAGCTGCATGGGCGAATAATAAACCCTTGGTTATTTTAGATCGTCCTAATCCAAATGGGCACTATGTAGATGGACCTGTATTAGAAAAACCATATAGTAGTTTTGTTGGTAAGAAACCTATCCCAACTGTATATGGAATGACCATTGGCGAATACGCTAGAATGTTGGTGGGGGAAAAATGGTTGACAGCACCAACTGATAGTAGTATCAATAAAGCAGGAAGCCCAATTCAATTCACTGTGATTGGATGCAAGAATTATGACCATAGTTCCATGTATACCTTCAATATTGCACCCTCACCAAATTTGCCAGACATGAATGCCATCTACTGGTATCCAACCACCTGTTTAATTGAAGGCTCAGTAATGAGTGAAGGACGCGGTACTGCGCATGCATTTGCGCATATTGGTCACCCAAGTATTCAAGGTAAAAGTTTTAGCTTTATTCCTGGGCCAAGAACAGGTGCAATGAGTTCAAAATTATATGGACAAACCTGCTATGGATGGGATTTAAGTAAACAACAAGCACCTAATAAGATTGATCTAGATTTGATCATCGAGATGTACCAGGCTTTCCCATTAAAAGATAGTTTTTTTATTGAGCCTAAATCAAAATTAGCCACCGACTACTTCTTCAATAAATTAGCAGGTAATGCAACTTTGATGGAACAATTAAAATCAGGCCAATCTGCTGCAAATATTAGAGCTAGCTGGCAACCAGGACTAACTGCATTCAAACAAATGCGTAAAAAATATTTATTGTATAAAGATTTTGAATAAAAAATATTTATTGTATAAAGATTTTGAATAAAAAAAGGTCCCGAAATTTCGGGACCTTTTTTTATTCAATGGCAGATTCAATTATCCTCCAATAATTGGAATGGCTAATTGATGTACTGCATCGTTTAATTGTTTAACACCTGTTTTCTTCAATGTCTCCAGCTTATTGAATTCCGCATCTACTTGTCCTTTCAAGAACTCATAAACCCCTTGCACTTGTTGTGTTGGAGCAGTATAACCAGATGCAGCTGATTCAAATACACCAGCAATTTTATCGTCTAAACGAATTGGGAAATTCAACACATCTTGTCCACTCTTTGCTTTTGTTTGATGCAAAGCTTCTTCGATTGAAGTTAAATTAGCTAAGACTTCTTTTGATTGTTTTTGGAAAGCAGAATCTTTTGTTTTCTTCTGTAACATACCAATCTGTGCACGCAATTCTTTGATGCTCTTTAAATTTTTCATAATCTCACTAAAAGTACCTGACACTTTTAATAAGAATTGTTCCTGTGCTTTTAAATCTGCATCGGATACCTTATAATTTGGATCGGCAACAATTGTAAATGGCATTTCACTCACTGTATTATCTATTGTTACTTTTGCTGTGTATTTACCTGGAGCTGCCAATACTGGACTTGTTGAACCATTCCAAAGAATTAAACCAGTCTCTGGTTTTTCAGCTTCTTTATGGTACATATTCCAAACAAAACTTTGAAATCCAGCCTCGCTGCTTGGACCGCCTACATCTGAATGATTTACTTTTTTAATCACTTTTTTCTGATCATCCATAATCACAATTTCAACTTTAGAAGAATCCGTATTTGCTTTCCAATATTTGATCACCACACCTTTAGCAGGATTCGTTCCTACATTCGCTGGCATACTTGCACTAACACCACGTCCTCTTCTGCCACCCATTTGTGGAGGTACACGGTAGGTATTGGCAATTGGGAATACTTGACTTGCTGTAGGAGCAGGTTGGAAGTTTTCTACAAATGACAAGTCATCTAAAACATAAATACTTCTTCCTTGTGTTCCCACAATTAAGTTATGGTCCTTTATCAATAAATCAGTGATAGGCGTTACTGGAAGATCTAATTGAAAACGCTCCCAAGACGCACCATCATTAATAGATACATACAATCCATATTCTGTACCTGCAAACAAGACGCCTGCTTTTCTTGGACTAGCAACAATCGCTCTTGTAAAGTGCATTGGATCTATTCCATTGGTAATTTTAGTCCATGTAGCGCCGTAATCTGTTGTCTTGTAGATATAAGGCGCAAAGTCATCTAATTTATACCTTGTACCTGCAAAATAAGCGGTTCCTTTTCTCGTTGGATCTACTTCTACTCTATTCCACATGATCCATTTTGGTGCATCTTTTGGTGTCACATTCGCCCATGTTTTACCACCGTCTTTACTCACACTAATCACGCCATCATCACTACCTGTCCATAATAAATCTTTTTCAAGAGGTGATTCTGCAGCAGTGAAAATCGTACAATAATATTCTACACTGGTATTGTCTTGTGTAATGGGCCCACCAGAACTTTTTTGTTTTGCTTTATCATCCGTCGTTAAATCTGGAGATAACATATTCCAGCTTGCACCTTCATTTTCTGAAGAAAATAAATGATTACCTGCAGTGTATAATTTCTTTGGATTATGCGGAGAGAAGAAGATTGGATGATTCCATTGGAAACGATACTTCATCACTTCTGCGCCTGCACCCATTGGATTATCTGGCCATACATTGATCACTCTATTCTCTCCCGTTTTATGATCATAGCGTGTAATCAATCCGCCATAAGATCCACCATATACAATATCGCTATTCAAAGGATCAGCAACAATATAGCCACTCTCACCACCTGCCGTCACATCAAAATCATTCTCACCAATGAATGCACCATAGGTACTTGACTTAATTCTGAATGCAGAATTGTCTTGTTGCGCTCCTAAAATACGGTAAGGGAAACTATTGTCCGTACTTAAACGATACACTTGTACTGTTGGCTGATTCATCATCGTACTCCAATTTCTACCAGCATCCATACTAACTTGCGCACCACCGTCGTCTGATACAATCATTCTTTTGCCATTCTTAGGATCAATCCATAAATCATGGTGATCACCATGAGGTGTTCTTAAAGAAGTAAAGTTTTTACCACCATCAGAAGACACCATAAAGTTCACATTAGGGCAGTATACTTTATTTTCATCTGCCGGATCTACAAACACTTTGGTGTAATACCAAGCACGTTGACGGATATTATTATCACCACTTGCTAATTCCCAACTTTTTCCTGCATCATTGGATACATATAATCCGCCATTTGCATTTTCAATCAATGCATATAATTTATCAGTATTAGATTTTGCAACTGCCACACCAACAATACCCCACACACCCTTAGGTAATCCTTTGTTGTTTTTTATAGATGTCCAAGTGTTACCACCGTCTGTACTTTTATACATACCTGAACCTGCACCACCACTTTCTAAACTATATGGCGTACGAATTAATTCCCAAGTTCCTGCATACATGATGTCTGGATTGCTCGGATCAATGATTAAATCACTAGCACCTGTTTGTGGATTCACATACAATACTCTTTTCCATGTAGCGCCACCATCTAAACTTTTGTACACCCCTCTGTTTTCATTTGGACCAAATAAATGACCCATCACAGCAGCCCATACAATATCTGGATTTTTTGGATGTACAATCAATCGAACAATATGGCGACCTTCTTTTAGACCAATATTCTTCCATGTCTTACCATCATCTGTTGACTTCCACATACCTTCTAAACCTTCACTTACATTACCACGCATAGAATTCTCCCCTTCGCCAACATATACAATCGATTCATTCGATGGCGCAATGGCAATGGCACCAATGGTACCACCAAAATACCCATCAGAAATATTTTTCCAGTTATTGCCAGCATCGGTTGTTTTCCATACACCGCCACCTGTTGCCCCCATGTAAAAAGTATTTACATCAGTATAAGATCCAACACCAGCCGCAGCACGTCCACCTCTGAATGGGCCGACTAGTCTAAAACTTTGTGCTTTAATAATTGGGTCTTGTGTCAATTCAACTGGCTTGATTGGCTCTGTTGATTTTTTCTTTTGCGCTTGAGCAGGACTAATAGCTACTAGTCCAATCAATGCGGCAAATACAAAAAGTAATTTTTTCATAATTGAAATTTATAGCGCCCTCCAATCGGAGGGCTGCGTCTTTATTTAATCGCTTCTATTTCTTTGAATTTTTTAATTGGCGTTGCTTCTACTAATTTTCTAAAGTCTGCCCAATCTTTTGCAAAGAATGCATTCACTTTTGTAGCCACATCAGCAGCTACCAAAGTGGCATCTGCAATGGCACGATCTTCTTGTGCACCTGGCATAGAAGTCTTACCCATTACAAGCATACTCGCGTTGCGGATAATACCCATTGGCGTGATTGTTGCAACGGTTCCGTAACCTTGTTTCTCTTGTCTTTTGCCCACCATCATTTCTCTTAAGTTCTTCACTTTTTCAGTAATGGCTTTATGCACTTTATTCAAGCTATCCAAGCCTTTATCTTTTTTATCTTTCCACTCTGTCTTTAATTGCGTTAAAATTAAATCTGCATCGTCTAATTGGTCTTGTGCAGCATTGTATTTATCTGCAACCACTTGCAATTGATCTAATAATTTATCCTGTGCAAGTACCACTTCGTTTCTGCTAGGCAATCTTGGATCGTCTGCAACATCAACCATGGCTGAATCTTTCCAATTACCCGCAGTAACAACTACTTTATACTTACCAGGTAAAACATCTCTGCCTGTGAATTCTCTTTCCTCTGCAGGGCTTGCATCGGCTGGACCTTCCGCCATTCTTCTGCCAAATCCGCCACCACCAGATTTTGGTGCACCAGCACCTCTTTTTCCTTTTTGTTCAAAGCCCCAATAGCTTCTATTTAATCCTGATGAATCTAATTTTACATTTAAATTTCTGATCACACTATCCATTGCATCTTTAATTTGCACTTTTGCTTTCTTCACAGTATCTGTAGAGTAAATTGAGATAGCCATACCAGTTGGTTTGTTTGGCGCATCCCACATACCCCATGTACTCCATTCATAAGGTGAGTTCTTAATTGATAAATTGATTGCAGCTGGAGGTAGAGTCATAAAGAATTTTGCAGTTTGTGCTTTAGCTAGTTTTCTTAATGGTCTAATATCATCCAATACCCATAAGCTTCTTCCAAATGTAGCGATGGCTAAATCTGCTTCTCTATCCTGAATAGCAAAATCATAAGTTGATACAGCTGGGTATCCATTTTTCCATTGTTGGAATTGCACACCATTGTCTAAACTGATATACATACCTTGTTCTGTTCCTACAAAAATCAAATTTGGTTCAGTTGGATCTTGCAATACTGTTAATGCATAACCTGTTACTTTCTTTTCATCCACCATATTCGTCCAAGTTTTTCCAGCATCTGATGATCTGAAAATATAAGGAGCGAAATCACCTTGTCTGTAATTGTTCACTACCACAAATACTTCGTTTGCATTGAATGCAGAAGTTCTTATTTGAGGGATCCAAGCACCTTTAGGTAAGCCAGTAATATTAGCTGTTACATCTGTCCAAGTTGCACCACCATCGCTTGTCATTTGAACTTTACCGTCGTCCGTACCAATATAGATCAACCCTTTTTGTACCGCACTTGGTGCAATACAAATAATCGTACAATGATTTTCTGCACCAGTGATATCAATACTTAATCCACCATTGTCTCTTTGATCAATTTTAGCACTATCATTGGTTGTTAAATCTGGAGAAATCAATTCCCAAGCAGCCCCTTTATTCGTGCTCTTATGTAAAAATTGAGAACCAAAATAAATTGTTTTTTTATCAAATGGATCTTGCGCAATCGCAGCATTCCAGTTAAAACGCAATAATGTTTTAGCGTTTGGTGCTGGCGGCTTGATATAAGATGATTGTCCTGTTACGGTATTGTATCTTCCTACATTACCTCCTTGACTCATTGCATACACCCAGGTAGCATCTTCTGCATCAGGCATTACATCAAAGCCATCTCCACCCCATAAATTATCCCAATCAAAATTGCGAATACCACCTTGTGTTGTGGTATATGCAGGGCCTCTCCAAGAACCATTGTCTTGCATACCTCCCATCACGTGATAAGGAATTTCGTTGTCTACATTAATATGATAGAATTGTCCTACCGGAATTTTTTCATCAAACATCCATGTTTTACCACCATCGCGTGTGATACCTATACCACCGTCATTTCCGTCAATGATATATTTATTATCGGTTGGATGAATCCAAAATGCATGGTGATCTGGATGGATACCACTATAAGGAATAATGGTTTCAAAACTCTTTCCACCATCAATACTTTTTTGAACTGTTTGGCTGATATACCATAATGTATTTTCATTCAATGGGTCGCTAATGATGTCTTGAAAATAGAAAGGACGATTGTCTACAATCGACTTTTGCCCATTCACTAATTTCCAAGAATAGCCACCATCATCACTCTTATATAAACCGCTTTTCTTAGACTCAATCAAAGCATACACCACATTTGGATTTGAACGGCTAATCGTAATGCCTACACGACCTAAATCGCCATCAGGTAAACCATGTTCTTTTCCTAGTTTGGTGAAATTTTTACCACCATCAATCGTCATGTATAAACCACTACCCTTACCACCACTTTCTAAATGAAAAGGGTTACGGTAGTGATGCCACATGGCTACAAATAATTTGTTAGGATTAGAAGGATCCATAATCATATCACCAGGACCAGATGTGTCATTGGTAAATAAGATTTGATTCCAGGTATCACCACCATCGGTTGTTTTGTAAACACCTCTGTTTTTGCTTTGTCCATAAGGGTTTCCAATGGCTCCTGCATAAACCGTATTAGGATTAGATGGATCAATGATCACTCTATGGATATTTCTTGTTTGCTCTAAACCCATGCGCTTCCAAGATCTACCTGCATCCATTGTTTTGTAGATGCCCTCTCCAATGCTGATAGAGTTTCTTGGATTTCCTTCTCCTGTACCTACCCAAACCACGCTTGGATTAGACTGTTGAATAGCTAATGCACCAATATTTAAAATAGGTTGCTCATCAAAAACAGGCGTCCAACTAACACCGGCATTGCTTGTTTTCCAAACACCACCAGATGCAGCACCAATCCAAATATGATTTGGATTCGCCACTTCCGCATCAATGGTCGTGACACGTCCACTCATACTTGCTGGTCCAATATTTCTTGGCTTCCAATCTTTAAATACTTTATTGATGTCTACTTTTTCTGTAAAGGCTACTGGAGCAGCTGCTGCTTTCTTTACTTTTTGTGCATTTGCCTGACCGATTGTCAAAACAGCTGCAAATAGCATAGAGCTAAGGGTAATAATACGCATATGAACTTATTTTCTGATTAAAATAATGAAGTTCTAAGCTATTGCATTTTACCCAAAAAGCAATAAAAAATGGATGAACGTTATTTTAGAGTTTTTCGATGATTCCAGCCACGCCCTGGCCACCGCCAACGCAGGCTGTAACGATGCCATATCGCTTATTTAATCGCTCTAAGTCATTGATTATCTGTACTGTTAATTTAGAGCCAGTACATCCCAAGGGATGGCCTAAGGCAATTGCACCCCCATTGATATTGACTTTTTCTTGGTTTAATCCAAGCGTTCGAATGACTGCTAAAGATTGAGAAGCAAAAGCTTCATTTAACTCAAATAGGTCTATCTGATCTAAATTCATGCCTGCTTGCTTCAATACTTTTGGCACAGCTTCTATTGGTCCAATCCCCATGATTCTTGGATGCACACCAGCCACTGCACAATTCACCAATCTTCCAATCGGCTTAAGTCCTAGAGATTGCATTAAACTTTCACTCATCACCACCACAAAACTTGCACCATCACTTGTTTGAGAGGAGTTACCAGCAGTCACGCTTCCTTTCATGGCAAATGCTGGTTTCAATTTAGCTAAAGCTTCTAATGTGGTATCGGCACGAACACCTTCATCCGTATCCACTTTGAAATTTCTTGTTGCTTTCTTATTGTTTTCGTTAAGATAGGTTTCTGTGATTTCAATCGGCAAGATGCCTTTCTTGAAATGGCCATTGTCAATTGCTTGTTTGGCTTTTTGGTGCGAAGCCAATGCAAACGCATCCTGATCTTCCCTGCTGACCTTGTATTCATTGGCCACCGCCTCGGCAGTTAAACCCATTGATAAATAAAAATCTGGTTCGTCTTTGGCAATCGAATAAGCTGGAACAGTTTTCCAACCTGCAGTTGGGACCATGGACATGGATTCTGTTCCACCAGCAATAATACAATCTGCCATCCCTGTTCTGATTTTTGCAGTGGCCATCGCAATACTTTCTAGTCCGCTTGCACAGTATCGATTGATGGTAATGCCTGGCACTTCTATTCCCAATGCTTTTGCAGCAATGATTCTACCAAATTGCAAACCCTGCTCCGCTTCTGGCACTGCATTGCCCACAATCACATCGTCAATTAATTTGTATTCCAATGCTGGCAAGGATTTCATTAAGCCCTGAATGAGTTCAATGGCCAATTCGTCGGAACGCATAAAACGGAAGCCTCCTTTTTTACTTTTAGTCACTGCTGTTCTAAAACCCGCTACGATATAAGCTTCTTGCATAAAAAAGTCTTTAATTGACACCCTAAATGTAGGCTTTTTTATAAAAAGTTGTTTATGCAACTAAATATTTCATTGTAAATTCGTGGTATGATTTATCCATTCATCAGAAACACCCTTTTTTTACTTCCTCCTGAAACAGCACACCAGGTCTCTATGAAGGGCCTAGATGTGGCAGCAGCATTGCCTGTGTTGAATAAATGGTTGAGTGGTCAATTTCAAGTGCAAAATCCAAGTTTAGCCAAAACAGTTTTTGGTTTACAGTTCCCCAACCCTGTTGGACTTGGTGCAGGATTTGATAAAAACGCAGCGCATTTGGATGGTTTAGAAATGTTAGGTTTTGGATTTGTTGAAATTGGCACGGTGACGCCTAAGCCACAAGCTGGTAATGCGCAACCAAGATTATTTAGACTCACAGATCAACAAGCACTGATTAATCGTATGGGCTTTAACAACGATGGGGTGGACGCGATTGCAAAAAGATTGAAAGAAAGAAAAACATCTACCCAATCCAATTTAATTATTGGTGGCAATATTGGTAAAAATAAAGTCACTGAAAATCAAGATGCTTGGAAAGATTATTGCACCAATTTTATAGGACTAGAAGAAGTGGTAGATTATTTTGTGGTGAATGTAAGTTCTCCTAACACACCAGGCCTTCGTGAATTACAAGAAAAAGAAGCCTTGAGAAAAATATTTTCTGAGCTTCAGTTAATCAATAAAAATAATAAACCCATCCTATTAAAAATTGCACCCGATTTAGAAATAAGTGCCTTGGATGATATCATTGCCTTGACTTCGGAAGTGACAATAGACGGATTGGTGTCAAGCAATACCACATTGGATCGTAGCTTATTGAATCCTAAGAATACAGCAAAGGCTAAGGAGATAGGTGCGGGTGGATTAAGCGGACTGCCATTACTCAACAAATCAAATCAAGTGTTGGAATATTTATACAATGGCATTGGTGATCGATTGCCCATCATTGCAAGTGGTGGCATTTTCAAGCCAGCAGATGCAAAAGCCAAATTGGATGCAGGTGCTAGTTTAGTGCAAGTATGGACTGGATTTATTTATGAAGGGCCAGGGATTGTAAAAAACATTTTAGAGGCCCTCAAAAAATAAATATTAATTCATGTTGACCATTCAAAGTTTTTGTTTCAATGCATTTCAGGAAAATACTTTTGTCCTATTCAATTCCGAAAAAGAAGCCATCATCATTGATCCAGGTTGTTATTTAAAACATGAAGAAGCGCAACTTGCCAACTTCATTGCAGACAATCATTTGACACCAACTTTATTATTGAATACGCATTGTCATTTAGACCATGTATTTGGTAATAATTTTGTAAGTGACACTTATGGTTTGACTGCTTTATTTCATCAAAAAGAACAAGCAGTCATTGACCGATTACCAGAAGGTGGCGCAAGATGGGGTGTGCCTACGGAAGCCTACAAAGGAAAAGTACAATATATACAACAAGACGAATTGATTCAATTTGGAAAAGACCAATTTAAAGTACTTGAAACACCAGGACATTCACCAGGCAGTGTTTGCTTCTACCATGCAGCACAAGATTTTTTGATTGGAGGAGATTTAATTTTTAAAGACGGTGTAGGCAGGACCGATCTGCCAGGAAGTAATCCATTGGATTTGATTAAAAGCATACAAACTCAAATTTTTCCATTACCAGATACCATGACCATCTATTCGGGCCATGGACCAGTAACCACCTGGGGTAGGGAGAAAAAAGCAAACCCCTATATTTTACATTTGATGAAGGGCTAAAATCTGTTCCCAGTAGTTCATTAAAATTGTCTAGTTAACAATTAATTAATATTACCCTAGCCTAGTCTTATGCTGATTAAAGGGTATTTTTGCGACATACATTATGGAAACCAATCCGATCAAAATACTCATTGCAGACGATGAACCAGATATCATCGAAATCATAAGCTTCCACTTGAATAAAGCAGGGTATGAAGTTGAATCTGCTAAAGACGGAAGTGAAGCCATTGAGAAAGCAAAACACTTTAATCCAGATTGTATCATCTTAGATGTCATGATGCCAAAGCGCAATGGATTTGAAGTGTGTGAATATTTAAGATCTAACAAACAGTTTGATAAAACCTTGATTGTATTGTTAACTGCACTGAATGACGAGGTATCACATATCAAAGGTTTAGAATTAGGAGGAGATGATTTTATCAATAAACCAATTAGTCCAAAAGTACTTGTAAGCAGAATCAGTGCCTTGTTCAGAAGAATACAACCTGCTACAACAGAAACTAAGACCTTGAATATTAAAGACCTTGTCATAGATTCAGAACAATACAAAACTGTTTTAAACGGAGTCGTACATATATTGGCTAAAAAAGAATTTGAATTACTTTACTTACTAGCAGCTCAACCTGGTCGTGTCTTTTTAAGAAACGAGATCTTGTCTCAGGTTTGGGGTAACGATGTGATTGTTGGCGACAGAACCATTGATGTACACATCCGTAAAATAAGGGTAAAATTAGGGATTGAATGTATTACAACAGTGAAGGGCGTTGGATATAAATTTGACTATTAGTCAAAACTAGATACCTTTGTTACAGGCTTAGACAGCTCCATTACAACATGTTTAAAAACAAAAACCTTTCGCCAAAGCAATTGGCTTTGCTTACTGCCTTAATGTTGTCAAGCTTGATTGCTTTGAGTGTATTCGTGTTGATTACAAATTGGAAATTATTATTGGCCTATTTCATTGCTTGTTTTATTGTCACCTACCTATTAGTCTACCAAATACTTGAGTTATTTATATACAGAAAAATTAAACTTATTTATAAGTTAATCTCTTATACCAAGGCCAGTAAAAGAGAAGAAGCCTATCAAAAATATATATTGCCAAATAAAGGGATAGACGACGTAAGAGTAGATGTAGAAAAATGGGCCACGCAAAAAGTAGATGAAATTCAAACATTGCAGTCCAATGAACAGTTTAGAAAAGAATTTCTACAAAATCTCTCTCATGAAATCAAGACACCCATTTTTGCAATACAAGGTTATTTAGAATTGTTAGCAGATGGCGCAGTAGAAGATCCGAAACTAAGTAAAAAATTTATTGGACAGGCCGAAGCCAACGTCCAACGCTTAGTTGGTCTTTTAAATGATGTAGATGTCATCACCAACTTAGAGATCAACAAAGAGCCAATTTTGAAGCAGCAGTTTATCATACAAGATTTGATCACAGAAGTTTTTCAAAACTTAAATGTCAAATTGCTGAAAAAGAATATTCAATTTCAATTCAAAAAAGGGAGCGAAATACCCGTTGAAGTTTTTGCAGATAAAAATAAGATTTATCAAGTCTTAGTGAATGTCTTTTCTAATGCGGTAAAATATGGAAAGATTGATGGAGAAATTATTGCAAGTGTATACCTGTTAGACGATAAAAAAGTGTTGATTGAAATTACCGATGACGGGATTGGTATAGAAGAATCCCATATCCCAAGATTGTTTGAACGCTTTTATAGAACAGATGATGCAAGGAGCAGGGAAATTGGAGGCACTGGATTAGGTTTAGCTATTTGTAAACATATTATTGAAGCCCATGGGGAAAACGTCCATGTGAGAAGTCAATTGAACGTTGGAACGACTGTTGGGTTTACATTGGCTCAATAGTATTTGATTCTTTTTCCCTAATAATTTCGTTTCTTTGTATTCTAAAAATTTTTAATGCAAACTATTCTAGTTACCGGTGGGTGTGGATTTATTGGCGCACATACTATTGTGGATTTAGTTGAAAATGGATTCAATGTGATCTCTATAGATAATTTATCTAGAGCGTCAGATGCCTCTTTATTAGGTATTGAAAAAATAACAGGTAAAAAGATTACAAATTATACAATTGACTTAACAGACAAAGCAGCTACAGAAGCAGTTTTTATTGCCAACCCTGATATAGTTGGCATCATTCATTTTGCTGCTTACAAAGCAGTTGGCGAATCTGTTGAAAAACCATTAGATTATTACGAAAACAATATCAGCTCCTTAGTGCATTTATTACAAATGGCAGTCAAATACAATGCGCCACATTTTATATTCTCTTCTTCTTGTACGGTATATGGCAACCCTGACACTATTCCTGTTACTGAAAATACACCATTGCAAACAGCCGCTTCTCCTTATGGGGCCACCAAGCAAATGGGAGAGACCATTGTGAAAGATGCCGCATTCGCACATCCATTATCAACTATCTTACTCAGGTACTTCAATCCCGTAGGCGCACATCCTTCAACTGCTATTGGAGAATTACCAATCGGCCGACCACAAAACTTAGTGCCAGCTATTACACAAACAGCCATTGGCAAATTGCCTAAGATGCAAGTTCATGGCAACGATTACGATACCCGTGACGGATCCTGTATTAGAGATTACATTCATGTTTGTGATATTGCACATGCACATACACTTGCGATTCAATATTCAATGAAAAATAATCAATTGAATAGCTGCGAAATTTTTAATCTTGGAACAGGTAATGGCATTACGGTATTAGAAGCGATCCATGCATTTGAAAAAGTAAGTAGTGTGCAATTGAATTATGAGATTGGCCCACGTAGAGCTGGAGATATTGTTTCCATTTATGCGAACAATGACCATGCAGTCAATCATTTAAAATGGCATTGTAAATATGATTTGGAAGACATGATGCGCACTGCTTGGCAATGGGAACAAAGCATAGCGAAATAATGAAATAATAAAAAATATTTTAGGTTAATGCTGTACCAACATTTTTTCGGCGTTCTCTGCCATTTGTAATGCTTCAATGAATTCTTCGATTTCTCCATTGACTACGGCATCCAAATTATAAGAAGTGACATTCACGCGGTGGTCTGTAACCCTTCCCTGTGGCCAGTTATAGGTTCTAATCTTTGCACTTCTATCTCCGGTGCTTACCAATGTTTTACGGTGTCTTGAAATTTCATCTTCTTGCTTTCGTACTTGTTCCTCAAATAATTTTGTTCGCATCATGCCCATCGCTTTTTCACGGTTGCCTAACTGTGAACGCTCTGTTTGACAAATGATGACTGTGCCCGTTGGAATATGCGTCAACATCACTTTGGTCTCTACTTTATTTACGTTTTGTCCACCCGCACCACCACTTCGAGAAGTTTCCATTTTAACATCTGCAGGATTCAACACAAAATCTAGTTCTTCCGCTTCTGGCATCACGGCAACAGTTGCAGCAGAAGTATGCACCCTTCCTTGTGTTTCAGTAGAAGGTACACGTTGTACTCGGTGTACGCCACTTTCAAATTTCATTGTACCATAGACATCTTCTCCTGTTACTTCTAATATCACTTCCTTATAGCCGCCCACTGATCCTTCACTTTCACTTACTAATGCAACTTTCCATCCTTTTTTCTGACAATACCTTGTGTACATCGTCAATAAATCACCCACAAATAAACTTGCTTCATCGCCACCTGTACCTGCTCTTAATTCAATAATGGCATTCTTATCATCTTGCGGATCTTTTGGGATCAATAATTTAGTCAGTTCTTTTTCTAAATTTTCTTTTTCTTCATCTAGTCCTGGCATTTCCATTTTCGCCAATTCACGCATATCTGCATCATCTCCATTCAAAGCATCTTTTGCAAATTTATGTTCCGCCAATACTTTCACATAGCGCTCATACGGAATGACGATTTTTTCTAAAGAACGGTATTCCTTACTGAACTTACCAAATTCAGATTGGTTATTGATGATCTCTGGATTGGTCAAAGCCACACCAACCTGGTCAAATCTAGCTTTTATGGCTTCTAATTTATCTAACATAGCTGTTTTTCTGTGCGCAAAAATAGCTATTTTAGTTGTTAATTAAAAGGATCCCACCCATGAAATACCTATCTGTCCTGTTTTGCGCAATCAGCATCACAGGATTTAGCCAAAAAATTCACCATAAATCCATCCTAGTAGATACCCACAATGACGCAGCTACGGCATGTATCGAAAAGAAAGTAAGTTTTGACCAAGACTTAACTGGCATCAATCATTCCGATTTAAAAAGATTCAAAGAAGGTGGATTGGACTACCAATTGTTTTCCATTTGGTGCGATGGTGAAAAAGTAAAACCTTATGCATGGGCCATGCGTGAGATGGATACGATAGATGCAGTGGCTGCAAGAAATCCAGATAAAATGGTGATTGCTAAAGATTGGAAAACGATAAAATCAACTTTAAAAGCTGGCAAAATTGTAGCGCAGTATGGTGTAGAAGGCGGACACATGATTGAAGATGATATCAATAGATTGGATACATTTTACAACCGAGGAGTACGTTATATGACATTGACTTGGAACAATTCGCCAAGTTGGGCAAGTTCACATACGGCAGAAAATAGTTCAAAATACACAGGCTATAAAGGCTTGAATGATTTTGGGAAACAAATCATTCAAAGAATGAATCAATTAGGTATCATCGTGGATATTTCTCATGTGGGAGAAAAAACATTTTGGGATGCGATCAATACCACTACAAAACCTGTGATTGCATCGCATAGCAATGCCTATAGTATTTGTCCAGTAACAAGAAATTTAAAAGATGAACAAATTAAAGCCATTGGAAAAAATGGTGGTGTGATTTGCTTGAACTTTTTCTCAGGATTTGTGGATAGTAATTTTAGTAAAAAAGATATGGCATTTAGAAAAACACATAGTGCAGAAATAGATTCCTTATTGGCTACAGGTATACAAAGAGAATATGCTTTCACGATGATATCGGATAAATACAAAAACGAAAGTGAAGCCATCAAACCTACCATTGAACAATTGATGCAACACTTTGATCATATTGTGAAATTAATTGGAATCAACCATGTAGGCATTGGCTCGGACTTTGATGGCATTAATTCAGCCCCACAAGGCTTGAGCACTGTTCTAGATTATCCTAATTTCACCAAAGCATTAATCGCTAGAGGATATTCTAATAAGGATATTAAAAAAGTATTAGGAGGGAATTTCCTTAGAGTGTACAAGATAGCTTCAAAATAATAGTCAACCATGTAATAGATTATATATGAAAAATCTACACTATTTTTTTATTGCAACCTTGTTTTTATTAAGCACAAAAGCAATGGCCCATGAGGGCGGACATTATGCTAATGGTAAAGACATGGTATTGAATACATGGAAGTTACAATCGGGCGAGTTGATTCAAGGCAATTTTTCATTTGCCAAAGATGATAAAGTCTTTCTTGAACAAGAAGGCGGCCAGATCAAATCTATATATATCAATGATCTAAGTGTTCAAGATCAAAAATTAGCAAGATTCAAGATTGCGCGATACGCACAATTAAATGATGCATATTTGAATACAAATCAGGATACAAGTTATCCTCTATCAAATTTTCTCCCATTATGCATCATCGGTTTATTATTATGGCTTGTATACACATTCAACAAAGAATTGATTCAGGTTTTTATTTTAAATTCAAAAATTGGGTCAGCTGCGTTTAGTGTATTTTTTATTTTTTCCATTTTAATTGCTTGTAGCAAATCAACGACTACTAATTCAAATACGACGACTAACCCTATAGTCATTCCAATTACGATGACCATCCCTAAAACTAGTTTTGGATTTATGGATTCCGCATTTGCTGCATTTAAACCTAGTATTAGTACGAGCTGGGATGATACCTATTTTTATATTGCATCTACTGGAATACCTAATCACAATATGATGATTGGTATCACAAATTGGCAACAACAAGTTCCAATCACACAACCTTATAATGGAACAAATAGTTGGTCTATCCCCTTACAACCAGCTTATGCAACCACTCCATTAAGTACTAAAACCAACTTAATGAAAGGGGCAGTTGCAGTGGCCGTAAATGGGATACCCATTTTTAATGCTTTAAATAATAGAGGGGAGGATTCCTATAAAATTGGGGAATTGGATAATTGGGGAGGGCATTGTGGAAAAGGAGATGATTATCATTATCATGCAGCACCTATGCATTTATCAACTTTAAATGGCCTCAAGCCTATCGCATTTGCAGTAGATGGTTTTCCGGTGTATGGATCAAAAGAACCTGATGGAGCGAGTATGATTGCCCTGGATACTTGTCATGGACATAATGGAACAAATGGCATATATCATTATCATGGAACAACAGATTACCCTTATGTTATTGGTGCATTAAAAGGTAAGGTTACACTTGATCCAGCTACAACTGCACCAGAAAATCAAGTTATCCCACAAGCATTTACAAAACCAGTTCGCCCAGCCACTAGTCCATTAAGTGGAGCAGCAATCACAGATTTCACAGCTGTAGGAACAAATGGTTACTTGCTAACTTATAAAAGAGGTACTAAAAATGGATATGTAAAGTATAGTTGGGATGCAAATAATAAATATACTTTTATCTTGACAGATACTTCAGGCAATGCTGTTACAAGTACCTACCAGAGGTAAGCAAAAGCATTTAAAATTTATTAGTAATTAATACTTAAGTAAACCTTCCATCATCTCCTCTAAGCGATCATTGGCCATGTATTGCTTTTCTAGCGTTTTATTGAATGGAATAGGTGTATCTAAAGATGCGCAACGCATAATTGGTGCATCTAAATGAGTGAAGCAATGTTCTGCTACCCATGCACTGATCTCCCCACCAATACCGCCTGTTAAATTGTCTTCGTGTAAGAGCATTAATTTACCTGTTGCTTTCACCGCCAATTCAATTGCTGTATAATCCAATGGTGATAAGGTTCTTAGATCCAATATATAAATGGATTGATCCGAATGTGCTTGTTGATATGCTTTTGCCCATAGCACACCCATACCATAAGTAATGATGGTAGCATCTGTACCTGCTTGTACAATATGCGCCTTACCAATTTCAATTTGATACATGGCATCTGGAATTGCTTCCTCCATACTTCTATACAAAGCCTTATGTTCAAAATATAAAATAGGATTGGGTTCTGCTAGTGCAGCAATTAATAATCCTTTTGCATCGGTTGGATTGGATGGATACACTACTTTCAATCCTGGTACATGTGTAAACCATGCTTCATTGGATTGAGAATGAAATGGACCAGCCCCAACACCACCACCTGTTGGCATGCGCACCACCACGTCGGCGTTTTGTCCCCAACGGTAATGGATCTTTGCTAAATTATTGACAATTTGATTAAAAGCTACTGTGACGAAATCTGCAAATTGCATTTCCACCACGGACTTAATACCTTCCATACTTAAACCCAATGCAGCTCCTATAATGGCACTTTCACAAATGGGCGTATTGCGTATTCTTTGTTTTCCAAATTGATCTACAAAGCCTTCTGTAATTTTAAATGCCCCACCATACTCAGCAATATCTTGTCCCATGATAATCATGTCTGGATATTTTTCCATCGACTGTCTCAATGCATCGCTAATGGCTTCGATAAATCTTTTATTGGTTTTCTGAGTTGACTCAACCAAACTATATTCCGGGATGGTCGAAGCAGGAATAGGTGCAAATACATCTGCTAATTCAGCAGGAATAGAAGGATCAAATGTTTCAGGCTCCATGGCTTTTCTAAGATCCGCTTCCATTTGATCTTTGAATCGATTTCGGATTTCTGCCACTTGCATTTCTGTAAGTACATTTTCTTGTACTAAAAATTGCTCGTAATTTTTGATGGGATCTTTCAAGGACCAAGTTTCCATCAAATGCTTTGGCACATATTTTACACCACTCGCTTCCTCATGTCCACGCATTCTGAAAGTATCACATTCGATTAAATAAGGTTTCTGTTGATTGATGCAATATTCTCGAACCCCTTTTACAGTTTGATATACTTCTAAAATATTATTGCCATCAATACGAATACCTTCCATCCCATAGCCCTTTGCACGGTCTACTAAATGATCGCATTTATATTGTTCATTGGTTGGCGTACTCAAGCCATAGCCATTGTTTTCGATGATGAAAATAACAGGTAAATTCCAAACAGCAGCCACGTTCAAGGCTTCATGAAAATCACCTTCACTTGTTCCACCATCTCCAGTGAATGCCATACTTGCTTTTAACTGACCTCTTTGTTGATAAGCCAATGCAACTCCATCCGCAATCGCTAATTGAGGGCCCAAATGAGAAATCATACCACATACATGGTGTGCTTTGCTACCAAAATGAAAACTTCTTTCTCTGGCTTTACTATAACTACTTCTATCGCCTTGCCATTGTTTGAATAAATCTATCAAAGGCATTTTGCGTGAAGTAAAAACACCTAAATTTCGGTGTAAAGGCATAATCCATTCGGTAGGATCCATCGCCAATGTGGCGCCCACAGCAATTGCCTCTTGGCCAATTCCACTAAACCATTTGCTGATTTTTCCTTGCCTAAGTAAGACCAACATTTTCTCTTCAATCATTCTTGGCCATAAAACAGACTCGTATAAATGAATCAGCTCCTCGTTACTTAGACTACCGCGTTTATATTCCATTAGTCTTTAGAATTCAACTTGCTCAATAATTTCAACATTTCTAAATACAACCAAACCAAGGTCACTAGTAAGCCAAATGCACCGTACCATTCCATATACTTTGGCGCGCCCATCTCTGCCGCTTTTTCGATTGCATCAAAATCTAATAATAAATTCAATGCAGCGATGCACACAATAAATAAGCTAATGCCAATACTCAATGGAGAACTATCAAAAGCAAAACCCATTTCAAAACCAAACATACCTGCAATCCATACAATCAAATAAAACAAACCAATTCCCATGGTTGCAGACATGATGATGGATCTTAATTTATTGGTTACGGTAATGATTCTAAAATTATATAAAAAGAACATGGCTGCTGCGACGCCTAATGTTAAACCCACTGCATGTAAAATAATATTTGGATAACTATTAGCAAACATGGCATTAAAAAACGCACTGATACCACCAATGAACAATCCTTCTAAAATACCATACGCTGGCGTGATGTAACCAGCCCATTGTGGTTTAAACATCACCACCAATGCCAATACTAATCCTCCAATTGCACCAGCAATCATTAAAGTGGTTGCCGTGTTGGTATTGCCTTCTGCATAGACGTTCCAAACGTACATCGCTGAGGCCATCACCATCAATAATAAGAAACCAAATTTGTTCATGGTACCGCGGACGCTCATGACACCAACTTCATTTGCATTATCATGCAATGACTTGTCAAATATTTTTTCTGTTAAGGTTGGATTACCTGTTTTAAATGCTGACATATTTTTAAATTTTAGCTACTATAAAAGTACAAAATTGCAATGAGATAGCGTCTTTATTAAATGTTAATCCTTGATTTTTTAAAGCCTGGATATTGATCCAAGCTAACAAATTGGTATTGATTAGCAGATTTTTGTAAATACATTGATACTGAAGGCGCAGGCTTAAACAAGAAATTAGAATAATCCTATAAAAAATGCGGTTTTAGAGACGATGCTTTGTAACTTTGTCATCCAATTGATGCATATGCAAGAAGAAGTAGTTTTACAGGATGTCGTGATCAAATTTGCTGGTGACAGTGGTGATGGAATGCAGTTAACCGGCCAGCAATTTACCAATAATACCGCCTTACTAGGAATCGATTTAGCGACTTTCCCAGATTTTCCTGCGGAGATCAGGGCCCCTATCGGTACCCTTCCGGGCGTGAGTGGATTTCAAATACATTTTAGTTCTAATCCAGTGTACACCCCAGGTGATACTTGTGATGTACTAGTGGCGATGAATGCTGCTGCATTAAAAGTGAATTTAAAAGGCTTGAAAAAAGGCGGAAAAATAATTGCAAACATTGAAGGGTTTGATGCAAAAAATTTAAGGCTCGCTGCTTATCCAGAAGGGATTAATCCTTTGGAGGATGGTAGCTTAGATGGTTATGAATTAACCAAAGTGGACATTACAAAATTGACAAGAGAAGCTTTAAAGTCCAACACAGATTTAGGAACCAAAGAACGTGACCGTGCAAAGAATATGTTTGTACTTGGTTTAATTTATTGGTTATACAACAGAAACTTAGACAACACCATTGATTTTTTAGAAGAGAAATTTGGTAAGAAAGAAAATATTTTAAAGAGCAATATCGATGTATTGAAAGCAGGGTATTACTATGGTGAGACTGCTGAATTATTCAATGCTAGGTATAAGGTGGAGAAATCAAAGATGGAACCAGGTACCTACAGAAGTATCATGGGCAATCAAGCATTGTCAATGGGTTTAATTGCAGCATCTCAAAAAAGCGGATTGCCATTATTCCTTGGATCATATCCAATTACACCAGCCTCTGATATCTTACACGAATTGAGTAAGTACAAAAATTTTGGAATTAAAACTTTCCAGGCAGAAGATGAAATTGCAGGGATTACTGCTGCAATTGGTGCAAGCTATGGTGGATCGATTGGTTTAACCACCACTTCTGGACCAGGTATGGCTTTAAAGACCGAAGCAATTGGTTTGGCAACGATGTTAGAAATTCCTTTGTTGATTATCAATATACAAAGAGGTGGCCCATCTACTGGATTACCCACTAAAACTGAGCAAAGTGATTTGATGCAAGCTTATTATGGTCGCAACGGAGAAGCACCGATTCCTGTATTAGCTGCATCCACACCAAGCGACTGTTTCTTTATGGCTTTTGAAGCAGTGAAAATTGCTTTACAACATATGACGCCGGTGATTCTTTTAAGTGATGGGTATATTGCTAATGGCGCTGAGCCTTGGAAGTTCCCTGCTGCTGAGGACTTGCCTGCGATTGAAGTCAAATTCAAAAGAAGTTTAGAAGAAGGAGAAGAAAAATTCTTGCCTTATAAAAGAGATGAAAAATTAGCAAGACCATGGGCTGTTCCAGGTACTGCAGGATTAGAACATCGTATTGGAGGCATTGAAAAGCAACATGAAACTGGTAACGTAAGCTATGACCCAGAGAACCATGAATTCATGGTGAAAATGAGACAGGCTAAAGTAGATAAAATAGCAGACTACATTCCATTGCAAACAATAGACAGTGGAGCAGAAAAAGGAAAAGTGTTGGTACTTGGATGGGGTTCTACTTATGGTACCATCAAGAGTGCCGTATTGCAATTACAAAGTCAAGGCAAGGCTGTAAGCCATGCCCACATTAAGTATATGCGCCCTTTCCCAAAAAACTTAGGTGCAATTTTAGCTGGCTTTGAAACTATATTGATTCCAGAAATTAACAATGGTCAATTGATCAAAATTATCAGAGACCAATATTTGGTAGATGCAAAAGCCTATAATAAAATCATGGGGATCCCAATTACAAAACTAGAATTGGTTACAGCGATTGAATCTTATTTGTAGCAGCATAGAATTTACAAAATTCAGTGATACCGCAGCTGGCACATTTTGGACTTCGAGCTAAACAAGTGTACCTGCCATGTAAGATGAGCCAATGGTGTGCTTTATGCACTAATTCAGAAGGGATATGCTTGATTAATCCTTTCTCTACAGCAAGTGGTGTATTGGCTGTCATAGGCACTAATCCAATTCTTCTACTCACTCTAAATACATGGGTATCGACTGCCATATTGGGTTGTTGATCAATCACACTAGTAATGACATTGGCTGTTTTTCGGCCCACACCAGGTAATTTTACTAAATCCTCAATCGTCATAGGCACTGCTCCATTGAATGAAGTCATCAATAATTGACTCATGCCAATAAGATGCTTTGTTTTATTATTAGGATAAGAAATGCTTCGGACCAATGGAAATAAATCGTCAAAACTTGCTTTGGACATGGTTGCTGGATTCGGATATTTTTTAAAAATACCTGGTGTCGTTAAGTTCACACGCTTGTCGGTGCATTGCGCAGAAAGAATCACTGCCACCAATAATTGAAACGGATTTTCATACGTCAATTCAGTTTCAGCTTCAGGCACATTGGCTAAAAAATAATCAATGACCCCCTGATAACGTGCTTGTTTTTTCATGCAAAGGGGTACTTATTTTTTCTGCTCAGCACTTTTTGCAAAAGTATCCTCAAATAAATAGACTTCCTCGCCTTCTCTTCTTAAAAGGTAGCGCTCTCTTGCGTATTTTTCTACTGCGCCAGGATTACTTTGTAAATTATTCAGCTGTTCTTGTGTAGTTGAAATTTCTTTCTCATAATACCCCTTCGCTTGTTCTAGTTCTTCTAGTTCAGCTGCTCGGTCTCTTTGAAGAAAAAAATTGCGTTGATCAAAAAAAAGCATCCATAATACAAAAGCCAAGCAAGCTATAAAATAGCGATTGGCTACAAATGGAATTAATTTTTTCAATGCTTGCATAGTAAAAGATTGAACTATTTATTGCCAAACTTCAATTTACTCTTTGTTGGGAAAAATCCAGTTTCACCCAATTGCTCCTCAATACGAATTAATTGATTGTACTTAGCCATACGATCGGAACGAGATGCAGAACCTGTCTTAATTTGACCACAGTTCAATGCAACTGCTAAATCTGCAATGGTATTGTCTTCTGTTTCGCCACTTCTGTGTGACATCACAGTGTTGTAGCCATTATTTTGTGCTAAGCTAACCGCATTGATTGTTTCAGTGAGTGTACCAATTTGATTCACTTTAACCAATAAACCATTTGCGATTTTCTTGTCGATACCTGTTTGTAAACGATTGACATTGGTTACAAATAAATCGTCCCCAACCAATTGACATTTGCTACCGATGGTGTCTGTCAAATTCTTCCAGCCAGCCCAATCATCTTCAGCCATACCATCTTCTATAGATATAATTGGATATTTCTTCACCCAGCTCTCCCAGTATTTCACCAATTGATCTGAACTCATTTCTTTTCCAGAACTTTTATGAAACACATATTTCTTTTTCTTCGCATCCCATAATTCACTATTGGCCGCATCCATTGCAATGGCAATTTGAGTACCTGTTTTGTAACCAGCAGATTGTATCGCTTCTAAAACTGTTTCAATCGCCTCTTCGTTGCTCTGAATATTTGGAGCGAATCCACCTTCATCTCCTACATTCGTGCTGTATCCTTTTTTCTTTAAGGTGCTTTTTAATTGATGGAAGATCTCTACACCCCAACGTAAACCTTCGCTAAAGTTAGGCGCGCCGATAGGCATGATCATGAACTCTTGGAAATCAATTTTATTGTCTGCGTGTGCACCCCCATTTAAAATATTCATCATTGGCATTGGCAATGTTCTTGCATTCGTACCACCGATGTATCTGTACAATGGTAAATTCGCTTCTTCGGCTGCTGCTTTTGCAACCGCCATACTTACCGCTAAAATAGCGTTTGCACCTAATTTGCTTTTATTTGGTGTACCGTCTAAATCAATCATCACCTGATCGATTGCAGCTTGAGATGTAATATCAAAACCAATCAATGCATCTGCAATACTTGTGTTTACATTTTTCACTGCTTTTAAAACGCCTCTACCTAAGTATTTCTTTTTATCGTTGTCTCTTAATTCTGCCGCTTCATGAATACCAGTACTTGCGCCACTTGGAACAGCAGCACGACCCATTGCACCGTCGTCTGTTAATACATCCACCTCTACGGTTGGATTTCCTCTACTATCTAAAATCTGTCTTGCATGTACTTCGATAATGTAACTCATAATTGGATATTTTATTCTAAAAAATTGAACGCTGTTTGTTTGCGCAATTTACACCCATTTTTTTTAATGGGTAAGTAATTTGAATATTTCTTCTAAACTTGCTGTTTGAGTCAGTGATTCAATGGATTGATCAGCCACTAACTTACCCTGATGTAAAACTAACACCCTATCTGTAATGGCGGACACTTCTTGTAAAATATGGGATGAAAATAAAATCATGGCATTTTTACTGAGTGATTGAATCAAACCTCTAATTTCAATCAACTGATTTGGATCCAAACCAGCAGTGGGTTCATCCAGTAAAATCAATTCAGGCTGGTGTAAAATTGCAGCAGCAATGCCTACTCTTTGCTTAAACCCTTTGGATAAGAACCCAATTTTTTTATGCTGCATGGATTGTAATCCTGTTTGCACAATCACTTCTTCTATTCTTTTAGATGGCGAGGGGATCGCATGTACACTCGCTAAGAAATTTAAATACTCAACAACATATAAATCTTCATACAAAGGATTGGACTCTGGTAAATAACCGATCTTTTTTTTATAAGCGACCTCGTCTTTTTGTACATCTAATCCCGACAACTGAATGGAACCAGCATCTGGACTAAGGCAACCTGCAATCATTTTTAAAGTAGTGCTCTTCCCTGCACCATTTGGCCCAAGAAAGCCAACAATCTCTCCTGGCTGTATGGTAAAACTGAGCGAATCAACTGCTTGGAATTGATTAAATTTTTTGGATAGGGTCTGTACATTCAATGACATACTCAAAAGTAAAGCATTATTCTAAATCTTTAGAACTTGCAGGCAATTGATCATACTCCCCTTTAAAAGCATAGTAGCCAAAAATGAAGAAGCCAATGCAAATAGGCGTGAAAATGGTCAGAATAATGACCCATTGCAAACTCACATTGGATTTTGTTAAAGTAGTCGCAGCTGCAATTTTTTGAATGGCTTGAGATGCTAAGAACCATATAATTGCTGGTGCTAAAAACATCCAAACCAGCCCTAGTATTTTTTTAATTGTATTCATGTTTGATTATTGATTAGTCCATGACTTCTTTATCTACCCTATTTGTTAAATAAATAACCCCAATAAATAAACAAATAGAAGCTACCCCAATTGGATACCACAAGCCAGCAAGTGGATCTCCTGCAGGATTGTCTGCAGTTTTTGTAAACTCCACAATCAAGGTACCCAAGAAAGGCACCAAGCCACCAAATACGCCATTACCAATATGATAAGGTAGCGACATGGATGTGTAACGAATTTTAGTGGGGAATAATTCCACTAAGAAAGCTGCAATTGGACCATAGACCATCGTGACATAAAGGATCTGCACAAAAACCAACCAGATTAAATTCCAATAAGTGGCCTGATCCAATGTTTTTTCAACCAATACATTTGGTTTTAGAGATATCGAAGCAATAGTGACTTTCGCTATTTTAGTTGCATCCAATACAGTCCCTTTTACAGGTTTTAGTTTGATTTTAATGGTGTCTAGTTTTGTGGCATCCACCTCATTGGCTTGGGTATATTGAATACTTCCAACACTGGCGTCATCCACCATATCCGTTAAATGTATCGTGTCTGTTTTGGTATAACTAAATACAGCGCCATCTGTATACGCTGTATCAAATTTTTGTACTACATACAATTTTGTATAAATTTTTGAATCAACTGAAGCTATTTTTTCTGAAACAACAGTACCTGCTAAGTCAATTTTTTCAGTTCTATTTTGAGCATTGGTGGCATCTAAAAAGTATTGATAGATGGGCCTATAAGTGATTATGCCTGCGAGCATGCCGAACATCATGATCCACTTTCTTCCAATTCGATCACTCAAATAACCAAATACCACAAAGAAAGGCGTGGCAAATAAAATAGCCCATAACATTAAATTTCTTGACTGTACAAATTCAACTTTACAAACAGTCTCAATAAAACTTTGTGCGTAAAATTGCCCAGTATACCAAATCACACCCTGCCCCATCACGGCACCAAACAAGGCTAATAAAACCATTTTAAAATTGGCTTTATGTCCAAAACTTTCTTTTAAGGGATTGGTAGATGTTTTGCCTTCTGATTTTAATTTAGTGAACATAGGGGATTCACTCATTTTCATTCTAATGACAATGGACACGCCTACTAAAACAATCGACATCCAAAATGGATACCTCCATCCTCCCCATTCTGCGCTAAATGCTTCCACACCTTGATTGGATCTAATCAATAAAATCACACCCAATGCCAAAAACAATCCTAAAGTAGCTGTGGTCTGAATCCAACTAGTCCAAAAACCTCGTCTATTTGCAGGTGCATGTTCTGCAACATAAGTGGCTGCTCCTCCATATTCTCCACCCAATGCCAAACCTTGTATCAATCTTAAAATCAATACTAAAATGGGCGCCGCCCAACCAATGGTTGCAAAGCCAGGTACTAAGCCAATTGCAAAAGTGGAACCACCCATCAACACCAAAGTCAGTAAAAAAGTATACTTACGTCCTATAATATCACCTAGTCTTCCAAACACCAATGCGCCAAATGGTCGTACAATAAATCCCGCTGCAAAAATGGCGAGTGTACTTAATAGTGCCGAAGTGCCTGCATCTGAAGGGAAGAACTGTTTTGAAATAATGGTGGCCAGCATACCAAAAATGTAAAAATCATACCATTCAATCAGGGTGCCAACAGAAGACGCACCAATCACCAAACTGATTTTACTAGGCTTTATGTCCAAACTCATATTTTATTTGTTTAATTGCTGCAATTCAAGTTAAATCAATCAACTTAAAAAATGTAAATTTGGAACACTAATTTTAAATTTGACTTATGTCTTATCCTTACCAAATTAAAGACCTCGCAGGCTACCATGAGGCCTATCAAAAAAGCATACAAAATCCGGATGCATTTTGGGGGGAGGTGGCCGAACATTTTACTTGGCATAAAAAATGGGACAAAGTAAGTGATTGGAATTTCAAAGAACCTAGTATTAAATGGTTTATTGGTGGTCAATTAAATATTACTGAAAATTGTTTGGACCGTCATCTTGAGAAGATGGGAGATAAGCCTGCTATCATTTGGGAACCCAATGATCCAGCCGAACAACATCGTACACTCACTTATAAGCAACTGCATTTAAAAGTTTGTCAGTTTGCGCAAGTCTTATACAATAATGGTGTAAAAAAAGGCGACCGTATTTGTATCTATATGGGCATGATACCTGAATTAGCGATTGCAGTATTAGCATGCGCAAGAATAGGTGCCATTCATAGTGTCATTTTTGGTGGCTTCTCTGCACAAAGTATTTCGGATCGTTTGGAAGATGCAAAAGCAAATTTCATTATCACCTGCGATGGTGCTTTTAGAGGTGCAAAGGACATCCCATTAAAAGCAGTGATAGACGACGCCTTAATTGGCAACCATACTGTAAAGCATGTGATTGTTTGTACTAGAACAGGGACAGCAGTGTCTATGTTAAAAGGCAGAGACCTTTGGTGGGAGGATGAAATTAAAAAAGTAGAAGCTGAGGGTATTCAATTTGTTCCAGCAGCCATCATGGATGCAGAAGATCCTTTATTCATTTTATACACTTCGGGTTCGACAGGAAAACCAAAAGGTGTCGTGCATACTGTGGCAGGTTATATGGTCTACACCAATTATACTTTTGTCAATACATTTAACTACCACCCAGACGATCTATTCTTCTGTACTGCAGATATAGGTTGGATTACAGGGCATAGCTATATTGTATATGCGCCATTAAGTGCAGGCGGCACATCTATGATGTTCGAAGGCATTCCTACTTTCCCAGACGCAGGAAGATTCTGGAAAATCATCGATAAATTCAAAGTGAATATTTTATACACTGCGCCAACAGCCATTCGCTCATTGATGAGTTTTGGATTAGGCCCAGTGGAGGGACATGATTTAAGTAGTTTAAAAGTATTAGGTACCGTTGGCGAACCCATTAACGAGGAAGCATGGAATTGGTACAACGAACAGATTGGAAAAAATAAATGTTCAATTGTGGACACTTGGTTTCAAACAGAAACAGGTGGCATCATGATTTCTAATATGGCGGGCATTACACCAGGAAAAGCAGGATGGGCGACTTATCCAATGCCTGGCGTTGATCTCATTCTAGTGGATGATCAAGGAGCGGAAGTGGTTGTTCCCACTTCAGATGAAGAAGGTGGAATTTTTAGAGGGAATCTTTGCATCAAACAAGCATGGCCTTCAGCCATCAGAACAACTTATGGTGATCACGAAAGATGCAGGACCAATTATTTTGCAACCTACGATGATTTATATTTTACGGGTGATGGTGCATTCAGAAACAAAGCAGGTCAATATAGAATCACAGGACGAGTGGATGATGTATTGAATGTGAGTGGCCACAGGATTGGCACTGCCGAAGTAGAAAATGCCATTAACATGCACGCTGGTGTAATAGAGAGTGCTGTAGTGGGTTATCCGCATGATATCAAAGGGCAAGGTATTTATGCCTATGTGATTTATACAGGATCTCATGATCAAGAAAGCCATGGTAGTTCAGACATGATTCGCAAAGACATCCTGCAAACTGTGACAAGAATTATTGGACCAATCGCCAAGCCCGACAAAATTCAATTTGTTACTGGCTTACCTAAAACAAGATCAGGTAAAATCATGCGACGCATCCTTCGCAAAGTGGCAGAAGGTGAATTGAATAACTTAGGAGATACCTCTACCCTACTTGACCCTGCAGTAGTAGATGAGATTGTAAAAGGCGTTGTCTAACTAAAATGAAGTAAATATAATCCTGAGTTAATTACTGCTCCATTAAATTTTTTAATTTACTAGATAATAAGAAAAGAATAATAGAAGCGATCCCTGCCATAAATACAAAGAACATAAAGAACTCATGCAAGTTGGTAATTTGATAACCAGCGAAAGAAGTTGTTTGACCATTTTCTGGATACAAGGTACTAAAAACACCTGCTAATTTATTGGCAAAGGCATTGGCTGTAAACCATACTGCCATTAATATAGAAGCAAATTTAAGTGGGGCTAATTTATTGAATAAGGAAAGTCCAATTGGAGATAAACAAAGCTCTCCAAATGTGTGCATCATGTACATACCTATCAACCAAATCATACTTACTTTAACACCTGTTCCTACTCCATTCACTCCTGTAGCAATCCATAAATAACCCAATGCCAATAACATCAAACCCATCGCCATTTTAAATGGAGAAGAGGGTTCTCTTTTGGCTTTACCTAATTTAATCCAAATCCATGCCACCAATGGAGCAAGGGCAACCACAAAGATGGAATTTAAAGATTGAAAGAAACTTGTTGGTACCACATAAAATCCTAAATCGCGCTGTGTATTTTCAGAGGCAAAAAAGGTAAGTGATGCGCCCGCTTGTTCAAATGCACTCCAGAAAAAGATCACAAAGAAAGACACTGTAAACAATACTGCTACTTTCTTTTTTTGAATACCATCTAATGAAGTATCAGAGAAAATGATAAATGCAATTAATAAAATACAAGCAATCAATAACCAGAATAAATAACTCACTACTTTAATATCAATGTAGACTAGTGCGATGGTTAAAAGAGAAAGTAAAAATAACAACCCAATCATCACTGGAATTTTTTGCAAAATTTTTGGTGCGTCTTTTGGTGCATCACCAATGGACACGCCGTCCGCATCCACTAAATATTTTTTCTGAAATATAATTTGTGTAATTACACTTAAAAGCATGGCCACTCCTCCTGCTAAAAAGGCCCATTTAAAGTCTCCATTGTTTCCTGTGTCTCCAAAAAATCCACAAACAATTGGACCCAATGCGCCACCTGTGTTGATACCCATATAAAAAATGGTATAGGCAGCATCAATTTTTGAATCACCCTTTGCATACAATTGACCCACCATACTCGAGATATTTGGCTTGAAAAAGCCATTCCCTGCAATCATACAACCCAAACCAGTATAAAATAGCGGCATTGCGAGTGCGGCATTGTCATAAAAATGACCACAAAAAAATAATACAAATTCACCAATCGCCATCACCAATCCGCCTGCAATAATAGAGCGCTTATTGCCCCAATACCTGTCTGCGATATAGCCACCCAGCAAAGGTGTTAAGTAAATCAAGCCTGTATAACTGCCATATACCTGAGACGCATCGATCTGATTAAAAGCCATTGCTTTTACTAAAAATAGGACCAATATGGCACGCATACCATAATAGTTAAATCGCTCCCACATTTCTGTTGCGAATAAAACATAAAGTCCTTTTGGATGGCGTTGTGTCATTGTAGACATAATAAAACGTTTATTTAATTGGTACAAAATAATAAAATCCCTTCAATAAATTTTACTTTCGTGCTGCAATCACCTTAATTATGAATATTTTACTCATTGGCGCTGGCGGGAGAGAACATGCTTTGGCTTGGAAAATAGCACAAAGTTACCATTGTGATCATTTGTATATCGCTCCTGGTAATCCAGGCACCGCAAGCATTGGCGTCAATCTACCCATTGCCATCGACGATTTTGAGGGATTGAAGCAAGCAGCCATTACCCACCAAATTGATATGATCCTTGTTGGGCCAGAGGAACCGCTCGTTAATGGCATTTTTGATTTTTTTGCAAATGATCCTTTAACCCAAGCCATGAATGTGATTGGGCCTTCTGCAGCCGCAGCACAATTGGAAGGTAGCAAAGCATTTAGCAAGCATTTTATGCAAAGGCACCATATCCCCACAGCTGGATATGCCGAATTTACCATCGACAACTACGAGGAAGGGAAGCAATATATTGCTGCACATAGCTTACCTATTGTTTTAAAAGCAGATGGACTAGCTGCTGGAAAGGGTGTGATCATAGCTACAACAACTCTAGATGCTTTGGAAAGTTTTGAATCCATGTTGCAGCATAAGCAATTTGGCAAAGCCAGTGCTCGAGTGGTGATTGAGGAATTTTTAACAGGGATAGAAGTCAGTGTTTTTGCACTCACAGATGGCAAAAATTACCAAATTATAGGACACGCAAAGGACTACAAACGAATAGGAGAAGGCGATACAGGGCTCAATACAGGCGGAATGGGTTGTGTAAGTCCAGTGCCATTTATGGATGAAGCTTTTATGGCAAAAGTGGAAGAAAAGATCGTGCGCCCTACCATTGAAGGTATAGCTAAGGAAGGATTGGTCTATAAAGGATTTGTCTTTTTTGGCTTAATGAATTGCAACGGGGAACCTTCAGTGATTGAATACAATTGTCGACTAGGAGACCCTGAAACTGAAGTAATTCTACCCCGCTTACAAACCGACTTAGTGAGTATTTTAGCCGCTACCGATAATGGCACTTTGGAAGATGTAAATATTGAATACCATGATGGTGCTTTTGCCACCGTGATGGCGGTAAGTGGTGGCTATCCTGGTGACTACCAAAAAGGATTCCAAATTAGTGGATTGGACCTTGTAAGGCAACAGGCTAAAACCACGCTGTTCCAAGCTGGGACTGGGTTTAAAGAAGATACGATTGTGACCAATGGAGGTCGAGTTTTAACAGTAACTGCACAAGGAAATACCATTTCAGAAGCAGTCGAAACCGCAAAAAATGCTTTGGGTCTGATTCAATTTGAAGGCATGAATTTTAGAAAAGATATTGGCTATGAATTTGAGGGATAAACTTTGTTGACAATCCTTGTTGAAAATTATTCTTGTTCATTTTTTTAAAAAGCTTTGTAGTTCAAGGATTTTAGATGATTTTTGCATCATTCCAATGAACGTAAAATACTGAACGAATATGGGCTTATTTAACTTTTTCACCCAAGAGATTGCAATGGACTTGGGCACCGCAAATACACTGATCATTCACAATGACGAAGTAGTAGTGAACGAACCTTCTATTATTGCCTTAAACAGGAATAATATGAAAGAGGTTTTAGGTGTTGGGAAAAAGGCATTATTGATGCACGAAAAAACACATGAAAGTATTAAAACTGTTCGCCCATTAAAAGATGGTGTAATCGCTGATTTCAACGCAGCAGAATTAATGATTCGTGAGTTGATGAAAATGATTTATCCAAAAAAACCATTGTTCCCTCCAAGTTGGAGAATGGTAATTTGCATTCCATCTTCTATTACCGAAGTAGAAAAAAGAGCGGTGCGTGATAGTGCTGAACAAGCAGGCGCAAAAGAAGTATACATGATTCACGAACCTATGGCGGCTGCATTAGGAATTGGTATTGATGTAGAAGAGCCTGTAGGAAATATGATTATTGATATCGGAGGTGGTACAACAGGTATTACAGTCATTGCATTAGCAGGTATTGTTTGTGATCAAAGTATTCGTGTAGCTGGTGATGAATTTACAGCTGATATCATGGAAGCATTAAGACGTTATCATAGTTTATTAATTGGAGAGCGTACTGCTGAACAAATTAAAATACATGTAGGCGCTGCTTTAAAAGATTTAGATAACCCGCCAGAAGATATGCCAGTCAATGGTAGAGACTTGGTAACAGGTATCCCAAAACAAATCATGGTCTCTTACCAAGAAGTAGCAGAGGCTTTGGATAAAAGTATTTTCAAAATCGAAGAGGCTATCTTAAAAGCTTTAGAGACAACACCTCCAGAACTTGCTGCAGACATCTATCGTAGAGGTTTATACATCACAGGTGGCGGATCGCTTTTAAGAGGTTTGGATAAAAGATTGAGTGCAAAAATTAAATTACCTGTTCATGTAGCGGACGATCCTTTAAAGAGTGTGGTGCGTGGAACAGGCATTGCATTGAAAAACTACCAACGTTTTCCATTTATTATGAGATAATACCAAATGAAGAATATCATTGGGTTCATACGACAAAATTTTACTTTCTTTAGTTTTCTGATACTTCAAATAGTGTCATTGGTCATGTTGTCTTCTTA
>CAMBDE010000014.1 GCA_945865295.1 Chitinophaga pinensis
TCTGAGCGTGATCCTGAAAGATGTGAGTTATACCTTGTCGAGGGAGACTCTGCAGGTGGAACTGCTAAACAAGGTCGTGAAAGATCTTTTCAAGCGATCCTGCCTTTGCGTGGTAAAATATTGAACGTAGAAAAAGCAATGGAACATAAGATTTATGAAAATGAGGAGATCAGAAATATGTATACTGCATTGGGTGTGACAGTGGGAACTCCTGAAGATCCAAAAGCGTTGAACATTGTTAAATTACGTTATCATAAATTAATCATTATGACCGATGCCGATGTGGATGGATCGCATATCGCCACATTGATTCTTACATTCATCTTTAGGTATATGAAAGAATTGGTTCAAAATGGTTATGTCTATATTGCGCAGCCGCCATTGTATTTAGTAAAAAAAGGCAAGGATCAAGAATATGCTTATAGCGAGGAGCAAAGAAAAGGCTTGGTAACCAAATTAGGAGGTGGAAATGATAGTTCTGTAACGATTCAAAGATATAAGGGTCTGGGTGAGATGAACGCGGACCAATTATGGGAAACGACCATGGATCCAAGTAGGAGAACATTGAAACAAGTGACCATTGATAGTGCTGTCGAGGCGGATAGAATCTTTAGCATGTTGATGGGTGACGAAGTGGCTCCTAGAAGGGAATTCATTGAATCTCACGCTAAATATGCCAAAATTGACGTTTAATGGCCTCGTTTAAGGGGAATTTATAAACATTTAACAAAAAATCGTACAATTCAAACCTAGCTTATCAATAAATAAACTACTTTCAATAAGCATTTTAAAAATTAAAATATATACAAAATGGACACTTCAAAAATGATCAAAGCATACTGCTTGAAAACAAAAGAAAAAAATGTACCAATGTTGGACGCTGTTGTCACTAAAACTGCAAAAGGCGGTTATATGGCTGGCGGTCACGATGGTAAAGGAAATAAAATGGCAGCTATCATGAGCGAAACAAATGCTTTAAAAGCAATCGCTGATGGTGTAGCAACAAAGGGTTTCTAAGACCTTATTACTACCTAATTGAAAGCCTGCTCTTTGGAGTGGGCTTTTTTATGCACCTACCCCTATAACACCGTGGTGAATTTTTGTCAAAGTAGCAAAGCAATGTTCCATACTCTTGACATCTTTAATGATTAAAATAAAGGTTTTACCTACTTGCTTAAAATGCGCATTGTTCATTGCAGTTTGGGTATAGCTTAACAAGCCTTTAAAAATAGCGCTTTCATAATAAGGAGAATCTGGTCGATTGATAAAGAAGCACCTTAAGGTTTCGTCCTTCAAAGTCATTTTTTCAAAACCCAATGCAATCGCGAGGCGTCTTGATTGGATTGTCGTAAACAAGGAAGCAACTTGTTTAGGCATTGGCCCAAAACGATCTATTAATTCTATTTTCATTGCCTCTAATGCGGCATCATCTTCTGATTGATCCATTCTGGTATACAATGAAAGCCTTTCTCCAATACTTTCTACATAATTATCTGGTAGCATGATTTCTAAGTCGGTATCAATAGCACAGTCTTGCACAAAATCATCTTGTTTACTAATTTCCTCTACAAACAATTCCTTGAAATCGGAACGCTTTAATTCACGAACTGCTTCTGCTAATATTTTTTGGTACATTTCAAATCCAATCTCTGCCATAAATCCACTTTGTTCACCTCCTAATAAATTACCTGCGCCACGAATATCTAAATCACGCATGGCAATTTGAAAACCAGAACCTAACTCACTAAACTGTTCCAAAGTTTGTAATCGCTTGCGTGAATCATCTGGCAAAGTGCTCATTGGTGGCGCCAATAAATAACAAAATGCTTTTTTATTACTTCGTCCTACCCTACCTCTTAATTGGTGTAAGTCACTTAATCCAAACTGGTGTGCATTGTTGATGATGATGGTATTTACATTTGGAATATCTACCCCACTCTCTACAATATTGGTACAAACTAACACGTCATACCTACGTTCTATAAAATCAAATATTTTTTCCTCGAGTTGATGTCCTTCTAATTGCCCATGTGCAAATCCAATGCTTAAATCGGGACATAGCTTTTGAATCATTGCACACATTTCGGCCAATCCCTGTACTCGATTGTGAATGAAAAAAACCTGTCCACCTCTTTCTGTTTCAAAGTAGATGGATTCACGAATGATATCCTCATGAAACACTTGTACCTCGGTATGAATAGGTTGCCTATTGGCTGGAGGGGTATTGATAATACTTAAATCCCTTGCACCCATTAAACTAAAATGGAGGGTCCTTGGTATGGGCGTGGCAGTCAAGGTCAAGCAATCTACATTCGTTCTTAAGGTCTTTAATTTTTCTTTATGTCCTACCCCAAATTTTTGTTCTTCGTCAATCACCATTAAACCAAGGTCTTTAAAATGTACTTCTTTTCCTAAGATGCCATGTGTACCTATCAAAATATCAATCTTACCTTCCTTCACTTTGGCAATCGTTTCTTTTTTCTGTGCGGATGATTTAAATCGATTTAAGAAATCAATTTCTACTGGAAACTCTTTGAGTCTTTCTTTAAAAGTTTTAAAATGCTGAAATGCTAAAATGGTGGTGGGCACCAACACTGCAACTTGCTTTCCATCAATCGCAGCTTTGAATGCTGCACGAATCGCCACTTCGGTTTTACCAAAACCAACATCCCCACATACCAGTCGATCCATTGGGGCTGGCGCTTCCATATCTTTTTTCACATCCGCGATGGCTTTCGCCTGATCAATGGTGTCCTCATAAATAAAGGATGCTTCTAATTCATGCATCATATAATTATCTGGCGTAAATGCAAATCCAGTTTGCGCTTTTCTTTGTGCGTATAATTTAATTAAATCAAAAGCAATAGATTTTACTTTTGCCTTAGTCTTGTCTTTTAATTTTACCCAAGCATCGGATCCTAATTTATTTACTTTGGGTGGCGTCCCTTCCTTGCCTGTATATTTAGATACCTTATGAAGTGCGTTAATATTTACATACAAAATATCACTATCCTTATAAATAATTCTTATCGCTTCCTGCATCATGCCACTCACTTCGATCTTCTGCAATCCACTATACACACCTACTCCATGATCTATATGAGTCACATAGTCACCCGGATGCAAGTCACTCAATGTACGCAGTGTGATAGCCTTGTTTTTACTATAGGCTTGCTTGACTTTGTATTTATGGTAACGCTGAAAAATTTGATGGTCTGTATAACAAACCATTTTATGGTCATGGTCAATAAAACCCTCATGAATATTTTTCACGATTGGGGTAAACTGTATTTCAGTTTTTAAATCAGTGAATATAGCATGTAAACGTTCTAATTGTTTGGCTTGTTCCGCAAATAAAAACAGGTCATACCCTTTCTTTTCAAATTCTTGCAAATTGGCAATTAAATATTGAAACTGCCTGTTGAAACTTGGTTGCACCTGTGTGCTAAAAGCTATTTTTTGCTTGGTTAAATTGGCATGAAACCCCCATTCAATAATGGGTCTTATTAATATTTGGTCAACAACAGCATTGATAGGAACAAAATCATCTTTGTCTGTGTTTTTCTTATGTGCATCTGAATCATCTATTATTTGAATTTTTGGCGCATGCAATAAAAATGCTTCCAATGCTTCAATTTGGTCATGTCCTTTTTGCTCAATCAAAGTCCAATCCTTTAACCATACAATGGTGTTCTCTGCAACAAATTCCATGAATGGAATTTTAATCGTATCCTCAAATTGCGTGGTTACATTTGGAATGATATTTACCTGCAATAATTTTCGTTCACTCAATTGTGTTGCTGGATCAAATAAACGAATGCTATCCACTTCCTCACCAAATAATTCTACACGATAAGGGTTTTCATTGCCAAATGAATAGATATCAAAAATACCGCCTCTTAAAGCAAATTGTCCAGGCTCGTATACAAAATCTGTTCGCTCAAATCCATACTGAATAAGCCTTTCCATCAAGACATCCAACCCAAGTGTATCATTGGTCTTTATCTGTATGATATTTTCTTGTAAGGTTTTAGGCATGATCACTTTTTCAAAGAATGCCTCTGGATAAGTCACTACGATTTTCTTATTACCCCCCATTGATAATTTAGTCAAGGCCTCCGTTCTCAACATCACATGCGAAGGATTCAACAAACTAAAATTTTGACTGGTTTTAAATGAAGAGGGGAAATAAAACAAGTCCATTGCACCTGTAATGCTTTCTATAGAATTATAAAAATATGCGGCTTCTTCTGCATCATTTAATACAACCACATGATTGAATGTTGCAGTTTCAGGATGCGTGAAAATATGCTTTAAAATAAATGCTGGGGAGGAGCCATTCAGGTTTTGTAAGTGCGCCTGAAAAGGGGTATTGGCTGAATTAGACATAGCAATCCCGTCTACTATTTTTTTTAGTAGGGGGGATGCATCATACCGATCAAACAATGATTGCTCGTTCATAGTTCAGTCCGCAAAGATACAATCAATTAACGGACGAAGCGATGATCAAAAGGTCAATTTCTTGGAATTGATGCTTCGATACTTCAATAAAAGCAACCCCCGTATTACCAGAAAAATAGGGGATATAAATCCCCTCTTGATAGCCCAGTACAATGCTATATTTCCCTGGAGCCAACCTAAGCTTGAATTTCCCGGCGTTATTTGAACGAACCTGTTTAATCAATCTAGCCTCAATGCCTTTTGCATAATTGCCTTCTTGACCAAGCAATTGATTGGTATTGGCCGCTTCATAAATATAAACCATGGTCGCAATTGGACGCCCCTTCTGCTTAGCACTCCCTTTTAAAGGCATGACTGTATTAATTTCCAACAAAACATGACCGCTAATGCCCTGTGTAAGGAAACAAAACCCCATGAGCATAGGGGCTAAACAAATTAAGAGGACAGATCTGAATGGATGGTTGCGCATGGATACCGTTTGTTTAAAGTTACATTTTTAAGCTTCAACTTGATTGAAATACAAAGATTTGATTTAAATTTGGATTTATGAAAATACGCCTTTTACTCCCCCTTATTTTTGTATGTGCATCAACCATTTTACATGCACAGGACGCAACTAAAAAAGAAGTGTTGATGCAAACTTCTAAAGAACTTGCATTGGAAGCAAGAAATAAATTTTCAAAAGCTGTTCTTGCAGCGAAAGAAAAAGGATGGCCTATACAGTATGCTTCTCAAAATCAAAACAATGCAAAATTGATGGGTGTAGATGAAAATGGATGGCCTAAATATTATATTGGTTTTGCAGATCCAGTTGCCTCTATTACAATTGGTGCAAATAAATTATGGCCAGGCGCAGCATCTAATTTAAACTTAAGTGGATCGGATGATAACATGACCAATAAATTGGGCGTTTGGGACGAAGGAAGTCCATTATTAACACATAAAGAATTCACAGGTAGAATTACACAAAAAGACAACGCAAAAGATGTCGTAACGCATAGTACGCATGTGGCAGGCATTGTAATGAGTAAGGGACTGAATCCACTCGCTAAGGGGATGGCTTATAATGTAAAAGGGATTCTTGATTACGATTGGAATAGCGATTTGTCAGAAATGTCTGCAGCCGCTGCAAATGGTTTATTAATTTCAAACCATTCTTATGGGACCGTAACAGGATGGAATTACAATAGTGACTCTGCACGTTGGGAATTCAATGGTAGATTCAATGATAAAGAAGATTACCGATTTGGGTTGTATGATTACGATGCCCAAATTCATGATTCAATAGCTTATAATGCCCCAAACTATTTAATTGTTTTTGCGGCAGGTAATAATAGAACAAGCGTTGGCCCTGCAGTTGGACAACCGTATTGGAGAAGAAACGAAGCAGGTAGAATGATTAATGCTGGTGCTCGACCTGCTGACATTAGCAGTAATGATTCTTATGGTAGCATCTCCACAGATAAAAATGCAAAAAATGTACTCACTGTTGGTGCTGTATACGGCATACTATCGAACTACAGTAAAAAAGAAGATGTGGTGATGAGTAATTTTAGCTCATGGGGACCAACTGATGATGGCAGAATCAAACCAGATATTACGGCACAAGGCGTTTCAGTCTATGCTCCTGTTGCTAACAACGATTCAAGTTATGGTTACCTAAACGGCACTTCCATGGCGTCACCTGGAGCTGCAGGAAGTTTATTATTATTACAAGAATTAAGTCATCGTTTTACATTCAATGGTGCACCAAGAATTTTAAAATCAGCTACTGTTAAAGGGCTCGCGATTCATACGGCTAATGAAGCAGGTTTATATCCTGGACCAGATTATAAATTTGGTTGGGGATTGCTAAATATTTCTGAAGCTGCCCAAGTTTTAAATACCGCATCCACCAATAACAATAATGCAAGTAGCCCTCATTTCGTGTATGAAAATACTTTACTCAACGGAGAAAGCAAGTCCTACACCATCACTGCTTCCGGAACAAGACCTGTAAAAGCTACTATTGTGTGGACAGATATTAAAGGAAGTTCAAGTGAAGTTTTGAATGATGCTAATCCAGAATTAGTCAATGATTTAGACTTGGTAATTACACAGGGTAATAAGACACATTATACTTGGAATTTAACTCCAAGCAGTCCAGACAATCAAGCATTCAAAGGAATTAATAATATTGACAATGTTGAAAAAGTAGAAGTAGACACAAGTTTGGTTGGAACCCTTTACACCGTTACTATTAAACATAAAGGGACACTTGAAAGAGGACAACAAAATTATTCTTTAATGATTAGTGGAGCTGGGGGTACAGCCTATTGTAGCTCAGCAGCAACAAGTACTGCTGGTGCCAAGATTGATAGCATTCAATTAAACAATATTAAATTCTCAAAAACAACTGCAGATAATTACGTTGACAATACCGCATTATTTATCAATGGCGAGTCCAATGGTACCATTTCTTTATTCATGAAATTAAGCAGTGCAGACGCGTCTAACAACAATCGATTTGTAAAAGTTTTTATTGATTATAATAACAATGGAACATTTGACACCAATGAACTAGTGCATACAAGTGCAGCAATCACCAATGGGGATTATAGTACAACTATTGATTTAATTAGCAATTTAATTGTCAATCAATTCACTAAACTTCGTGTTGTGGTCACTGAAGCAGCTGCGGCATCTACTGTTATTGCATGTGGTAATTATACTGTTGGAGAAACCCAAGATTATACGCTAAGAGTGGTGAATCCATCTAATGATATTCAAATGATGGAAATTACCAATCCAGTTGGAGGTGTATCGGAAAAATCGGTGCAATACGTCACTGTTAAAATAGTAAATAATGGAACAAAGCAATTGACCAATATTCCGCTTAGCTTAGAAGTAAAAAAAGGCAATACCACCATTTTAAATCTAAAAGAAACATTTACAGGTAGATTGTATGAATCAGAAATTATGTCCTATACCTTCCAAACGCCTATGCCAATTGAATTAAGTCAGAATTATACGATCACTGCCAATGTAAGTCTTGCAAATGACCAACAACCAGGCAACAATTCAATGACTACTAATATTATCAGTGCTAGCCCAAGTCCAGCTATTACTGGTTCTGCAACAGGTTGTAATGAAAATGTCCAATTACTTGTAACCAATCCAAAAGGTGATGACCAATACCTTTGGTATGACAAGAACACTGATGTAAGCAGACCTATTGCCAAAGGATCTGTCATTAGAACCTCTACCACCGCAGAAAATGTATATGTTGGCAAAGGTTGGAATGGATTTATTGGACCTAAAGACAATACCACATTAAGTAATTCAGGCGGATATAATAATTGGGGTAGTAGCTATGGAGAATTCATTAGATTGAATACAACAGGACCATTAAGATTAGAAACCACAAAATTATATACTGGCTATGCAGGAAAAGTTGAACTTGAATTAAGATCCCTCAGCACCTTCACAGATTCTACCTATTCCTATTTCCCTTCTCAAACTCAAAAAACGATTTTACATGTTGGTGCTAGTAGTCCTAGTCCAACACAAGCAACAGGCAGTCTCGGATCTGGCACTCCAACACCTTTTGTACAAGGAGATACAGGAAGAATCTATGCCATCAATATGAACTTAAGCCAAGCTGGTAACTATATATTGATTGCACGTTGTTTGGATAGTGCAACTATTTTTAGAAACAATAATATCACAACCAACAATCATCCATTTGGTCCAACCGTACTTGCCACTATTACTGGCAACTGGGCAGGCGCGAATTTTGAGAAGTTTTATTACTTCTTTTACAATATGCAAATTAGCACCCCTGAACATGAAAAAGCATTGACTAAAATCCCTGTCATTTTAACTGCTAAACCTATTATAACGCAAATAGGCAATGATAGTTTAAGTTCCACTACTGCAGATAGTTATCAATGGTTCATGAATGACGAATCCATCGTAGGTGCTACAAAAAGTGGTGTAAAAATTACTAAAAACGCTATGTATAAAGTCAGTGCAACGATTGGTACTTGTACCAATTATTCCGACAATAAATTGGTACTCATCACCGATATCCCTCAAGCTCCTACCAAAGAGATTGGATTAAAAATTGTTTCAACAGATTATATTGAAAATATCATTAAAGGAAATCAATTCTACATTCAATTTAACAATGTCAAGACCAATGCCATTGGATTAAGTATCCTAAATAGCAGTGGTCAAACCGTATTTCAGAAAGATAAATTAAACAATCAGATTACAGCTCAAACTGTGCAAGTTCCAACCTTGACGACTGGAATATATTATGTAAAGGTATTTGCTAATAATAAAGTGTACGTTCAAAGCGTATTCGTCACCAATAATTAATTCATTATGTTACAGCCATGGCAGGATGCGGTCGTTACTAAAATTATACAAGAAACGCCTACCACTAAGCGCTTCTTTATGGCTTTGACAAATGGACAACTATTTGACTTTACGCCAGGACAGTTTGTAACATTAGACCTGCCCATCCACGAGCAAAAAAATAAGCGATGGAGAAGTTATTCCATTGCATCTGCCCCTAGCAATAACAATGAATTTGAATTGGTTATTGTGCATTTAGAAGGAGGCTTAGGTACCACTTATTTATTCAACGAAGTGGCTGTTGGCACTACCCTTTTAATGAGAGGTCCACAAGGTGTTTTTGTTTTACCAAAACCAATCACCACAGACCTTTATTTTATTTGCACAGGCACAGGCGTTGCCCCATTTAGATCCATGCTATTGGATATCCATCAAAAGAAAACACCACACCAGAAAATGCATTTGTTATTTGGATGCAGACAATATACAGATTGTTTATACGAAGAAGAATTGAAAGCATTAGAGGCGGCAGAACCTCAATTTTATTACCACCCAAGCTTTTCTAGAGAAGTTGAAATTCGTGACGGTGCACAATTGGGTTATGTACATGCTACTTATAAAAAATTATTAGCATCAGGTGCTAGTAAAGATGCACATTTTTATATTTGTGGTTGGAAAAACATGGTGGATGAAGCAAGAACCACTTTAGCCGATTTAGGCATCCCAAAAACTCAAATTCATTTTGAATTGTACGGATAAAAAAACGCCCAAGTGCAATGCATCTGGGCGTTTTTTTAAAAGTTAAAAGGTCTAAGCAATATGCTTTTCTTAGGTTATGCTATATGTTTTAAAATCAAGGCTTTGACTTCGCTCATTGGAATTCTTTCCTGTTGCATACTATCTCTATATCGAATAGTGACCGTATTGTCTTCTTTTGTTTGATGATCGATGGTCACGCAGAATGGCGTTCCTATTGCATCCTGTCTTCTGTAACGTTTTCCAATGGCATCTTTTTCTTCATAAAAGCAATGGAATGAAGGCTTACATTCGTCCATTAAAGCTTTAGCCAATTCAGGTAATCCATCTTTTTTTGTCAATGGCAATACAGCTAATTTTAATGGTGCCAATTTTGTAGGCAAATGCAAAACAACTCTTGAATCAGTGGTACCGTCTTCTTTTTGAATGGTTTCTTCTTCATATGCATTGGATAGAAGCAATAAAAACATTCTATCTAAGCCTATCGAAGTTTCAATCACATAAGGCACATAATGCTGATTGATTTCTGTATCAAAATATTGTAATTTCTTTTTACTGAATTCTTGATGACGCGTTAAATCATAATCTGTTCTTGAGTGTATCCCTTCTACTTCTTTAAACCCAAAAGGAAATTCATATTCAATATCTAAAGCGGCATCTGCATAATGGGCTAATTTAATATGGTCATGAAAACGGTATTTTTTTGCTGGAATACCCAAACTTAAATGCCAATTCATACGCTCATTTTTCCAATGCTCATACCACTCTTTTTGAGAACCTGGCTTTACAAAAAATTGCATTTCCATTTGCTCAAACTCACGCATTCTAAATATAAATTGACGCGCTACAATTTCATTTCTAAAGGCCTTCCCTGTTTGTGCAATACCAAAAGGAATTTTCATCCTTGCCGTTTTTTGCACATTCAAGAAATTAACAAAAATACCTTGTGCAGTTTCTGGTCTTAGATAGATTGTATTAGCATCTTCTGCTACAGAACCTAATTCTGTAGAGAACATTAAATTAAATTGACGAATCTCTGTCCAGTTACTTGTTCCACTTACACTACACTGTATTTTATTTGTTTGGATCAATATGCCTAAACCTGCAAAATCATCCTTCGCAAGCAAGGCTTCCATATCCGCTAGTAATTGTGCAGCAAGATCACGCAATGCGGCACCTCCATCGGCTGCCTTAGCTGCTTCTTCATTTAACTTATCTGCATGTGCTTCAATTAAATGGTCTACACGGTATCTTTTTTTACTGTCCTTATTGTCAATCAATGGGTCACTAAAACTATCTACGTGACCACTTGCCTTCCAAGTAGTTGGATGCATGAAAATGGCAGCGTCAATACCCACAATATTTTCGTTCATCTGGGTCATGCTCTTCCACCAATCATCGCGAATATTCTTTTTTAATTGTGCACCATAAGGACCGTAATCATACACTGCACTTAATCCATCATAGATTTCACTACTAGGAAACACGAATCCGTATTCTTTGGCATGCGAAATGATTGCTTGTAATGTATTGTCTGTAACTGTCTTACTCATAGTTTGCAAATATAGGTCGAGAAAGGATTATGGTTGTAATTTTTCATTGTTTTGGTGCCTTTCTTTGTCTCGAATGGTTTTCTTTTGGATATTTTTCTCCAATGCCGCAGTCAAATCAACACCTGTTTGATTGGCTAAGCAAATCAACACAAATAGCACATCCGCCATCTCATCCCCTAGGTCGGCACTTGCTTCCTTATTTTTAAAGGATTGATCCCCATATTTGCGCACCATTAACCTAGATAATTCCCCTACTTCTTCCATCAAGACACCTAAATTGGTTAACTCACTAAAATAGTTGACACCAAAAGTCTTGATCCATTCATCTACCTGATCTTGTGCTGCTTGAATTGTAATTTGATTGGACATATTAATCTCTGTTTTTTGAATCTATTAAAATAGTGACTGGGCCATCATTAATGAGTGCGACTTTCATGTCTGCCCCAAATTGTCCGGTGGCAATTGGCTTACCAAGATCCTTCGACAATTGTAGGATCATCTGTTCATAAATTGGAATTGCTATCTCTGGTTTTGCGGCTGCAATATAAGAAGGTCGATTCCCCTTTTTAGTGGCGGCATACAATGTGAATTGACTAATCAATAAGATGGATCCACCCATTTCTTGCACACTATGGTTCATGACCCCTTCTGCATCATCAAAAATGCGCATCTGCACCAGCTTATTGGAAATCCATTGAATATCCTCTAATGTATCCTCATTTTGAATGCCCAATAAGACCATTAAGCCTGCTTGAATGGCCCCAACAATCGCTCCATCTACTTTGACACTGGCCTCCGTTACTCTCTGTATTACGACTCTCATAAAGATGCTATTTACGACGTGAAGATAAACAAAACTATTTTCACTAATTTAGCTGTAATTTCAACACCTTGAGTAGTATTAAAAAATTAGTCAGTCAAACCGCATGGTACGGACTTAGTTCAATAGCCGCAAGGTTTATTAGCTATTTGCTTACCCCTTATTTAACCTATAAGCTTTCAGATATTGCTTATGGGGAGAATTCGATTGTCTATGCTTTTATTCCCTTTTTGAATGTCATTGTGACCCACGGCATGGAGACCGCCTATTTCAAATTCGGAACCAAAGAAAACGAGGAGGAGATTTATAATACCAGTAGCTTTTCAATGCTATTTGTTACCATACTAGTTTTAATTGGCTTGTTCACTTGGAAACTTCCATTGGCAGAACTTTTACAAATTACTGCCCACCCCGAATACATTAGCTTACTAGCTTGGATCGTTGCGCTAGACGCCTTGACGACCATTCCATTTTCAAGACTAAGAATGCAAGAACGTCCCAAGAAATTTGCCATGATCAAAATTGTTGGCATCTTAATCAATATACTTGCCACCTATAGCTTCATCAGTCTTTTACCAAATTATGTAGCAACACATCCAACTAGTTTTTTACAAGATTGGTATCGACCAAATTGGGAAGTAGGTTATATTTTAATAGCGGGTATTGTGCAAAATGTTTTTGTAATGCTTTTGTTACAAAAAGAAATTAGATCCATCCGTTTTAAATTCAATTTTAAACTTTGGTGGAGCATGATGGCTTTTGCAGTGCCCCTTATTTTAGTAGGTTTTGGTGGGATGATCAATGAAACATTAGACCGTATCATGTTGGGATGGTGGGGCCCTGGAGCAACTGCAGATGAAAATAAGGCCATGGTGGGTGTATATAGTGCCTGTTATAAATTAGCTATTTTAATTACCATATCCATACAAGCATTCCGCATGGGTGCTGAACCGTTTTTCTTCAAACAAGCCGAAACAGATCAAGCGCAAAAAACATATGCTAAAGTCATGAAATTTTTTGTGATCAGTTTATGTGTGATGTTCTTATCTGTCATGTTATACATTGATATTTGGAAATTATTTATTCAAAATCAAGCCATGTATGTGGGCCTTAAAGTGGTGCCTATTTTACTCATTGCAAATATGTTTTTAGGCGTTTACTATAACTTAAGTATCTGGTATAAACTAAGTAATAAAACCATGGCAGGCGCCTGGATCACCTTATTAGGCGCCTTCATCACGATTGTCATCAACTATTTTGCGATACCTCATTTTGGTTATATGGCGAGTGCTTGGGCCACTTTCTTTTGTTATGGCACCATGATGATTGTGAGTTATTTATGGGGACAACGCGTTTATCCTGTGCCTTACGCCACCAAAAAATTAATTGCCTATTTTATCATTGCATTATTGGTGTATGGTATTAATTTATTGTTACACCTTGTTTCAACAAATCAACCTTTCAATTATTTATTTGCAACCATCTTACTTTTTGCATTCATCGTATTTGTTGCTCGCATCGAAAGAAAAGATTTGCAATCCATCTTTAAAAAATAAAATAAGTGGCAGAAGATTTAGTACTCCAACATGGAGATAAAAAAACACAGTACGAATCCTTGATCCCTCAAATCAAAGGCTTGATGACTGGAGAGGATAATTTAATTGCCAACCTTGGGAATATTGCAGCGGCATTGAAAGAGCAGTTCAATTGGTTATGGGTTGGTTTTTATTGGGTTGTCGATGATGAATTGGTATTAGCCCCTTTTCAAGGACCAGTGGCTTGTACCAGAATCAAGAAAGGCCGTGGCGTTTGCGGAACAAGTTGGGAAAAAGGGATGACCTTAATTGTGGAAGATGTTGAAAAATTTCCAGGACATATCGCATGCAGCAGCGCATCCAGATCAGAAATTGTAGTACCTGTTTTTCAAAATGGTCAAATAGTAGGTGTTTTAGATGTAGATAGTACCGAATTAGCGCATTTTGATCGCATTGATCAAGTGTATTTAGAGGAAATTGTAGGGTTCTTAGACCAATTTTAAAAAATATCGTTTAAGTTTGCAGCCCCTAAGCGGATGTGGCGAAATTGGCAGACGCACTAGACTTAGGATCTAGCGCCGCGAGGCGTGTGGGTTCGACCCCCTCCATCCGCACAGAAAAGGCCCCAATTTGGGGCCTTTTTACTATTATAATGCCTTATTTAAAACCAAAAATTGTACCTTCGCCCCCCTTAAACATTTCAATTAAGCAGTAAAAGCAAGACCTATGGCAACCATAAAAAGAACCAACATTGCGCCTTTAAATGACCAATTAACGGTGACTATTTCAAAAGCAGATTATTTAACGACCTACGAAACAAGTTTAAAAAAACAAGCCAAAACGGCCAATATTCCAGGATTCAGAAAAGGAATGGTACCAGCGGGAATGATTAAAAAAATGTATGGACAAGCAATTTTCAGCGATGTGATTTTAAAATCGGTAGAGAATGAGATGAACCAGTATATGTCTAAGGAGCAGATAGACATTTTTGCACAACCACTTCCAATGGCCACTACATTTGCCAACATGGACCATAACAATCCAACAGATTATGATTTCTCTTTTGAAATTGGATTAAAGCCAACATTTGAAGTAAAAACAAAAGAGATTAAAGTAAAGCGCTATAAAATTCAAGTCACTGACGAGATGATTCAAAGCGAAGTAGAGCGTCTGCAAATCAGAAATGGTAACATGACTGAGCCTGAATTGTCAACTAGTGAAGACAATGTATTGAATGTGACTTTCATTGAATCAGATAAAGAAGGTAATGAAATTGAAGGGGGTATCAAAAAAGATAATTCTTTATTGATTAAATATTTTAGTGAAAAACAAAGAAAGCAATTCATTGGCAAAAAGAACGGTGACGCCGTTGTGATTCAATTAAGCAAAGCCTTTGAGGACAAAGAACTAGATATCATTTTAAATGATTTAGCATTAACAAAAGCCGATGCCGAAAAATACTTTAAACTAGTGATTACCAAAGTTGGCTTAGTTGAAAAAGCACCTTTAGACGAAACATTATTTACTGTAACCTACCCGAATCAAGCCATCACCAATGTAGAAGAATTCAAGGCTGCAGTGCAGCAAGATATCGAAGGGTACTATGCGCAACAAGCAAAAAATCAAGTGCATGATCAAATTTATCATGGCTTAAATGAACAAACAAAAATGGATTTCCCTGTTGCATTTTTAAAGCGTTGGTTGCAGAAAGGTGGAGACAAACAAAGAACAGAAGAAGAAGCAGAAAAAGAATATCCAGTTTTTCAAGATCAATTAAAGTGGACTGTCATTAGTACTCAATTAATTGCTGATCATAAAGTAGAAGTGGTGGCAGAAGATTTAAAGGGTTTTGCAAAACAACAATTGATGAGTTATATGGGTGGCCAATTAGGTGCATTGGGTGACAATGACCAATGGTTAGAAGATTATGCTGCACGAATGATGCAAGACAGAAAATTTGTAGAAGATAGTTACCACAGAATTAGCACAGATAAATTATTCAACGCTTTAGAAGCAGAAGTGACTGCCAAAGAAGAACCAATCACAGCAGAGAAATTTGCAGATTTATTGAATAACCACAAGCACTAATTAGACCAATTTTGGAACTAATAATGATTTTGAAGCCCCCATTTCGGGGGCTTTTGTGAAATAGCCTAATTTAAAAAATTATTAGGCTATTTCACACCAATAATGATTTTGAAGCCCCCATTTCGGGGGCTTTTGTGTTTCCCCCTTGTTTTGGGCTAAATTTGGCACTCTTTTTGCAATAGCTTAGGAGAATAGGTTTTACCTTTACAATCTGAAAAAAGCAATTATGAACATAGGAAAAGAATTTGAAAAATACGCGATCAAACATAGAGGGATCGGAAGTAATAGTCTTCATCAATACCAAAATAGTGTGACCAATTTGACACCCTATATTATTGAAGAAAGACCAATGAATGTGGCAAGCATGGATGTGTTTAGCCGTTTAATGATGGATAGAATCATTTTCTTAGGAGAAGGCATCAATGACTATGTAGCCAATATCGTTACAGCGCAGTTGCTTTTTCTTGAAAGTACAGACCGCACAAAGGACATTCAAATGTATATCAATAGTCCAGGCGGCAGCGTATATGCTGGATTGGGCATTTATGATACCATGCAATTCATTAGTCCAGATGTGGCTACTATTTGTACGGGCATGGCTGCAAGCATGGGAGCCATTTTATTATGTGCAGGTGTAGAAGGTAAAAGAACAGCATTAAGACATAGTCGAATCATGTTACACCAACCTAGTGGTGCTATTGGAGGACAAGCATCTGATATTGAAATTACCGCAAGAGAAATCAAGAAATTAAAACACGAGCTATACGAGGTCATTGCCACACATACCCATAAGGATGTGGAGTTGGTTGCAAAAGATTGTGATAGAGATTTCTGGATGACTGCTGCCGAAGGTAAAGCCTATGGTTTGGTAGATGAAGTGTTGTTAACCAACCCAAGAAAATTAAAAAAATAATTATACTAATTTAAACTGTTTATATGATACCCGCCAATCGTTTTTTAATGGAAGAAGAGGAAGAACATAGAGAAGATAAAAAAGAAGATAATGCACCCTCTTTTTTGAACAAGAAAATGGAACAAATCTTTTTTGAAAAAAGAGCTATCTATTTATGGGGCATTGTAGACGATAAATCTGCAAGAGATATTGTAACTAAACTTTTATTACTGGATGCAGACAAGTCAGGAGAACCCATCCATTTTTATATCAATAGTCCAGGCGGTGTGGTGACTAGTGGGATGGTGATGTTTGATACAATGAACTTAATTAAGAGCCCTGTGCATACCATTTGTATGGGCTTAGCAGCAAGTATGGGCTCTATCTTATTGAGTATGGGTGAAAAAGGAAAGCGCACTATTTTTCCGCATGGCGAAGTGATGATTCATCAGCCGAGTTTAGGTGGCTATTTTCAAGCTACCAGTGCAGACATCGAAATTCAGGCAGAACAAATTAGAAAGACAAAAGAATTAGGTGCTCAAATTTTAGCGAAGAATTGTGGTAAATCAATAGAACAAATTATGGCTGATTTTGACAGAGATTACTGGATGAATGCCAAAGAGGCGGTTGAATATGGTATCGTAGATAAAATTGCTAAGAGCTTATAATCAATAGCCCTTCATAAATTGCTTAAAATGAAAATGAGTAAAACAGAAAATATACAATGTTCTTTTTGTGGTCGAAGCAGAGAAGAAGTAAAAATCCTAATTGCTGGACAAGAAGGTCATATCTGCGAGCACTGTATTGAGCATGCTCATGAAATTGTAGATAAAGAATTTCATCAAAAAAAGGAAGCTGGAAAAGCAGGTACACTCAAAGTACAAAAGCCGATTGCCATTAAAAAGTTTATGGACCAATACATCATTGGCCAAGATGAAGCAAAGAAAATATTGTGCGTGGCCGTTTACAATCACTTTAAACGCATTAATCTACCCACAACGATCAAGGATGATGTAGAAATAGAAAAAAGCAATGTGATCATGATTGGTGAAACAGGTACAGGTAAAACATTACTTGCCAAAACCATTGCCAAACTTTTAAATGTACCCTTTGCCATTGTGGATGCCACGGTCTTCACAGAGGCGGGATATGTCGGAGAAGATGTAGAGAGCATGTTAACGCGTCTTTTGCAAAACTGTGACTATGATGTAGAAGCAGCACAAAGAGGGATTGTATATATCGATGAAATTGATAAAATCGCACGTAAAAGTGATAACGCTTCTATTACAAGGGATGTAAGTGGAGAAGGCGTACAACAAGGTTTATTAAAAATGCTAGAAGGCACAGAAGTATTGGTACCTCCTCAGGGTGGAAGAAAGCACCCTGATCAAAAAATGATCAAAGTAGACACTAAGAATATTTTGTTTATTTGTGGTGGCGCATTTGACGGCATTGATAAAATCATTGCAAGAAGAATCAATACCAATGCGATTGGATTTAGTGTCAACAAAGACGAGCAAGAATTACAACGCAAAAATTTATTACGCTTTGTGAATGCACAAGACATCAAAACTTTTGGTTTAATCCCAGAAATGCTAGGACGTCTTCCAATTGTAACACACTTAGAGCCATTGGACGCTGAAACATTAAGAAGCATTTTGACAGAACCAAAGAATGCATTAATCAAACAATACACGCAATTGTTTGCCATAGAAGATATCAAGCTTACCATTGACCCAGAAGTTTTTGATTTCATTACTGCTAAAGCAATGGAATACAAATTGGGTGCTAGAGGATTAAGAAGTATCTGCGAGAGTTTGTTTACGCAAGCGATGTTTGATCTTCCGGGAACGGATACCAAAGTATTTAATGTGACTTTAGTTTATGCCAAAGACATGTTTGATAAAAGTAAAATAAGCGCTTTAAAAGTAGCTTAAGAAAAATACATAACCACTTTAAAAATAAATTTATGCAAGAACTAATTGACCGTTTGGTAAAAGAAGCAGGTGTTACACCAGAACAAGCAAAGCAATCTATTGAAACCATTGCTGCATTTGTAAAAGAAAAATTTCCAATGCTAGGTGGTGCTGTGAATCAAATTTTCAAGCACAAATAAGTTTCTTAACGATTTGGTATAGCCATTTGAACCACTCTGAGTTATTAGATACCAATTTAATTACTCAGAGTGGTTCTTTTTTTTAATAGCATTGCTTCTGCTTCAGTTAGGTCAAACTTTATCACCATTTCCGACCAAGTCAGCCTACCCTGTTGTTCTTTTCGAAGCTTTAAGATCCTAAATACAGCCCTTTCATCAAATATGCCAAGTGCCATCCAATCCTCAAAGCGCATCGTTTGATAAGTCATTTTTTTAACCTTATTGGACTGGTACTTTAAATAGGGATAGATTATCTGAAAATCAAATGCAGTGATGCCATATACTTTCTTTAACCCTTGTATATTGGTAAAACCGCCTGTCCATTTTTGATAGGTTAAAATTCGCTTTACTTTATAGGCTGGTAAACCTGTGATTCGAATCCAATCCGAGGCATTGGGATTGTTAATATCAATTTGCTCAGGGGCATACTTTTCCCATTTTCGATTTGTATTTTGTTGAACGCCATCTGCGGAGTCCATTGTTTGAATCCGAACCCAAGGAAGTAAGCCTTGCGCTTGAGTTTCAGAAACTCCATACCATTTTAATAGGTCTTCTTTTTTATAAAATCGTCCTCCTTTTGCTCGATAATGATACAGTGTCCGCATTTGTTTGCTGGACAACCCTAATTGAAATCCTTGCATGCTATCCAACAAATTAGGATCAAAATAAAAATACTTGATAGACTTGCTTTTGGAATTTGAAAAGTTGCACTGATTGGAAGAGGTTGTTGGTAATAGATAATGTAACAATAAACTTAAAGATAAAATACATCCAAGAACGATAATTCCTTTTTGCTCTTTTGATGTAAAAATGAAATAAGATTTCCAATCAAATTGCATGGTGATTTTCAACAAACCTATTTTTTTAAACCATGCGAAAATTACGTATAAATACTTCGAAAAATAATTAGAAAAATAATTCGAAAAAATAATTCGAAAACAATTGGAGTAACTATACTGTAATCACCATCCCGTCATATGCCATTCCAATGCCCTTTGGCAAACTAGGTTCCACCTCAGCCTGTAAACCAATCTGGTGGCTAAAATGCGTGAAATAAGTTTGAGGTATATTCAAAGACTGCGTCAATGCAATGGCTTCGGATAAGGTGAAATGTGTTGGATGTGACTGGGGACGCAGTGCGTTTAGGATGAGGACCTTGGACCCTTTTATTTGCTCCATGGCTTCTGCCGAAATAGAATTGGCATCTGTGATGTAAGTAAAGTCACCCATTCTAAAACCTAATACTGGCATATCACGATGCATGACTTGAATAGGCATTAATTCTATATCCCCAATCTTAAAAGCTGTTTCATGATCAATGGTGCGCAATTGCATCTCTGGCAAACCTGCCTCTTTATCCGCTTCAAAAGCATAATAAAAATCACGCTGAATGGCTACCTGCGTAATGGTATTCGCATAGATTGGCATTGATTTACCCGAGAAGAAATTAAAAGGCCTGATATCATCTAGTCCTGCATAATGATCTCTATGGGGATGGGTAAATACCACTGCATCTATATGTGTTGTTTTTGTACGAAGCATTTGATACCTAAAATCCGGAGTCGTATCTATGATGATACAAGTGGTATCGGATTCAATTTTAATACTTGTTCTTAATCTATTGTCTCTGGGATCAGCTGAATTACATACAGGACATACGCATCCAATAAGTGGAACCCCAGTGCTGGTGCCTGATCCTAGAATGGTGATACGTAACAAAGTGGTAGGGTTAAAATTTATGCTTCAGACAATGCAATGCGCTTCACTTCCTCATATAATTTTTGAGAATCATGCGTCAACTTATCAAATTCAATTGTGAGTTGTGGAATCAATTCAAGTAAGGTATTGATTCGTGCTTCCAAATTTAAAAACTTGTTTAAAACCACGATTTTTTTGAATTCGAGTAAACACCAGCCGCTCTGGAAATTACCTCGCTCGTAACGAACTACATAATCAGAATCGCCTAAAATATCTTCTAATTTATCTAAAGTGCCTTGTGTGATTTTCATAAAATTGGGCTATTTTAAGTCGGATTTACCTTCATTAAGCTATGTTACAAAGATAGTTTTTTGGTACAGTAGCTATTAAATAAAACGCAGGAGTTATTCACATTTCGTACCTTTGTCAACACATTTAGCCTATGGACTTTTTGACTCGAAAAATGATTAACGATCCAGTACATGGATTTATTACGATCAATGACCCGTTGATATTTGCCATTTTCAACCATTCTTTTTTTCAAAGATTAAGAAGGATACAGCAAATGGCTTTAGCCCAACTAGTTTATCCTGGTGCTGTGCATACCAGACTGCATCATTCACTGGGTGCCTATCATTTAATGTGTAATGCGATCAATGAACTTAGAGACAAGGGCATTGAGATTAGTGTAGAAGAAGCACAAGCTGCAAAAGCAGCCATTTTAATGCATGATATTGGCCATGGCCCCTATTCACATGGATTAGAAAATGTATTATTAAAAGGCGTGCACCATGAGGCACTTTCTTTGTTAATTATGAATCAACTCAACGTAGATTCAGACCCTGCATTGAATGGTCAATTAAACATGGCGATTCAAATTTTTACCAACCAATATCCTAAAACCTTTTTACATCAATTAATTAGTGGTCAGCTAGATGTGGATAGGTTAGATTATTTATCAAGAGATAGTTTCTTTACAGGTGTAAGTGAAGGCGTGGTGGGCCATGAGCGCATTTTAAAAATGTTAAACGTAAAAGACAATATTTTATTAGTAGAAGAAAAAGGCGTGAATAGTGTAGAGAAATTTTTAGTGTCCAGAAGGTTGATGTATTGGCAAGTATACCGACACAAGACCGTCATTGCTGCGGAGAATATGTTGGTTAAAATAATTCAAAGAGCTAAACAATTGACAAAAGCAAAAGACAGTACCATCGCCATTGGCGGTATTTTAGATTATTTTTTATCCAATGAATTTACCTCCATTGAGCAAATTGATTTAACAGCTTATTGCCAATTAGATGATACAGATATTATGTATGCCATCAAAAAATGGCAAACACATTCAGATCCGATTTTATCTTTATTGTGCAATAGATTATTGAACAGAAAAATTTATAAATGTCAGTTGCAATCAGAACCCATCACCGATGCTGCTTTAAATCAAGCATTAATGGCTACAAAAGCAAGGTTCAATGTGGATGATGAAGCTGCTGCTTTCTTCTGTTTTAAAGGCGAAACAAGCAACACTTTGTACAAGAATGACAGTGAGAATATCCATATTTTGCTAAAAAAAGGTGAAATTTCTACCATTTCTGAGGTACAAAACGCATTAATTGTCGAAAGTCTTTCTACCCCAGTTAAAAAATTTTACATTTGTTCACTAAGTGAATAAGCCCAATTCAAATAAATAATGCAACACATGCTAGAATTCAGTGCCCAACAGATCGCAATCATGATTCAAGGTCAAGTAGAAGGTGATGCGTCTGTCACTGTAAGGAATTTTGGTAAAATAGAGGAAGCCACTGCTGGTCAACTTTCTTTTTTAGCCAACCCAAAATATGAAGCATTTTTATATTCTTCCGCCGCTTCGATTATCATCATTAGCAATCAGCAAGTTTTAAAACAAAAAATAAATGCGACTTTAATTAGGGTGCCCGACGCCTACGCTGCATTCGCAACCCTACTTACAAAATACCAAGAACTAAAGACCCAACAACTTGTAGGCATTCAAACCCCTTCATTTATTGCACCAACTGCTACATTAGGTGCAAACCATTTTGTTGCAGCTTTTGCTTATATCAATGAAGGAGCTTTACTGGGTGAACATGTAAAAATATTTAGCAATGTAGTCATTGGAGAAAATGTAAAAATTGGCAACCATGTCACCATCCATCCAGGTGTGGTTATTTATGAAGATTGTGTCATTGGCAACCATGTCACCATTCATAGTGGAAGCATTATTGGAAGTGATGGTTTTGGATTTGCCCCAAAAGAAGATGGTAGTTTTCAAAAAGTACCACAACTTGGAAACGTGGTCATCGAAGATGATGTTGAAATTGGCGCCAACACCACTATAGACCGAGCAACTATCGGATCAACAATAATTCGTAAAGGCGTTAAATTAGATAACCAGATTCAGATAGCACATAACGCAGAGATAGGAATCAATACCGTCATCGCCGCACAAGTTGGTGTAAGTGGTAGTACAAAGATTGGAAAGAATGTCATGATTGGAGGTCAGGCTGGTTTAGCTGGTCATCTTGCCATTGCAGATGGGATAAAAATTGCAGGAGGAGCTGGTGTGACAAAAACATTTACAACTGCAAATATGACCATTGCAGGCTACCCAGCAGTTGAGCAAAAACAAAGCTTAAGAAGCCAGGTTTATGTCAAAAATCTCCCAGAATTGGAAAAAAGAGTCCAAGAACTCGAAATATTAGTGCAACAACTGTCTCAAAAAGCCTAAATCAGGCGTATTTTTGCTTAAAATCAAGCTTTTAACTAAGCTATTCTAAACTAGTTACACATGGATCAACATTTTAACCCCGATAAGCAACATACCCTTTTTGAAAGTATTAGTATTAGCGGAACCGGTTTACATACAGGCGTTTTAGTAGATATGACATTGCAGCCTGCTAATCCAGGATTTGGTATCCAGTTTCAAAGGGTAGATTTACCAAACCAACCTTTGATTAAGGCGGATTGTGATTTAGTAACGGATACAAGTCGTGGAACTACATTGCAAGTGGGTGATGCTAAAGTGAGTACGGTGGAACATATTCTTGCCGCTTTAGTTGGTTTAGGTGTTGACAATCTTTTGATTGAATTGAACGGACCAGAAATTCCAATCATGGATGGTAGCTCTGCTCCATTTATAGAAGCCATTGAAAAAGTAGGTGTATTAGAACAAGATGCTGCAAAAGCTTGGTACAGTATTGATGAAAATATTTTTCACTACGACGAAGATAAGCGCGTAGAGATGGTTGCATTGCCAGCATTGGATTATCAAATCACCACCCTGATAGATTTTAATAGCCCAGTATTAGGCACACAACATGCGGCACTTAAAACAATCAAAGATTTTAAATCAGAAATATCTCCTTGTAGAACTTTTTGTTTTTTACATGAATTAGAAACGCTTTTAGAAAACGATTTAATTAAAGGCGGAGATATCAATAATGCCATTGTTGTAGTTGATAAGCCTGTAACCAAGGAGGAGATGACTCGATTGGCTAAAGTTTTCAAGCGAGATAAAATTGAAGTAAAAAGTGAAGGCTATTTAAATAATTTGGAATTAAGATTTCCTAATGAACCCGCACGTCACAAATTATTAGATGTTATAGGTGACTTAGCATTGATAGGCTATCCCATTAAAGCAAGAATCATCGCTAATCGTCCTGGACATAGTAGCAACGTAGAATTTGCTAAAAAAATAAAACAGTACATCAAAAAAAATAAAAATATTAAAGATGTTCCTGTTTATGATCCAAGCGCAACCCCTGTATATACTTTAGAACAAATAGAAAAGACTTTACCGCATCGTCATCCATTTTTATTGGTGGATAAGATCATTGAATTAACAGATACTTCTATTGTAGGTGTTAAGAATGTGACATTCAATGAATGGTTTTTCCCTGGACATTTTCCAGGCAATCCAGTCATGCCAGGCGTATTGCAAATTGAGGCATTGGCGCAAACTGGTGGTATCCTTTGTATCAATGCCATGCCTAAAGGCGATTATGATACTTATTTTTTAAAAATCAACAATTGTAAATTTAAACAAATGGTGAAGCCGGGCGATACCATGTTGCTTAAATTAGAATTGATGGCTCCAATTCGTAGAGGTATTTGCGAAATGCGTGGCACAGTCTATGTAAATGGAAAAGTGGCTACAGAGTCTGAACTTGTTGCTCAAGTTGTAAAAAGAGCAAAATAAATTTATACCTATGACACATCCATTCACTTATATAGACCCCAATGCAAAAGTTGCATCCAATGTAAAAATTGATCCTTTCACTGTCATTCATAGTGATGTTACAATTGGAGAAGGTACATGGATTGGAAGCAATGTGACCATTATGAATGGCACTACAGTGGGGAAAAATTGTCGCATCTTCCCTGGTGCGGTGATAGGTGCTGATCCTCAGGATTTAAAATTCAATGGAGAAAAAACAACCGTTTCAATTGGCGACCATACCACCATCAGAGAATTCGTAACCATTAACAGAGGTACTTCTGATCGTTGGGTCACTAAAGTTGGAAATCATTGTTTAATTATGGCCTACAGTCATATTGCACATGACTGTATCATTGGTAACCATTGCATTTTAAGCAATAGCGTTCAAATTGCAGGTCACGTAACATTAGGTGACTATGCTTGGATTGCTGGCGTAAGTGCAGTGCATCAATTTGTGCATATTGGACAACATGCTTATATCGCAGGAGGTAGTTTGGTAAGCAAAGATGTGCCTCCTTATATTAAAGCTGTTCGAAATCCATTAAGCTATGGAGGCGTGAATAGTGTTGGATTGAAAAGAAGAGGATTTGACTTAGAAAAGATCAATCATATTTTAGATATCTACCGCTATATTTTTAATAAGGGTATGAACACGACACAGGCGCTTGCTTTTATTGAGGAAGAATTACCTGCTACAGATGAGCGAGATGAAATTGTGACTTTTATTAGAGACAGTGGAAGAGGCATCATCAAGCGTTTTGTCAAAGGTGCACTAGAAGATGAATAATATGCAAATTCACTTTACAGCTGCATCAAAAAGATTCAATAAAGAATGGATTTTCTCCAATCTTGATTTCAGTTTTATCACCGGACAACATTATGCATTAATAGGAAATAATGGATCAGGTAAAAGCACACTACTACAAATTATTGCAGGTTATATTGGACTTACAAAAGGTCAGGTGCATTGGGTAGACAACAATGGTCAATCCATCGATAGCTCAAATATATTCCAGCATATCAGCATTGCTGCACCTTATTTAGAACTGGTGGAAGAGTTCACTGCATTAGAACAAATCGCTTTTCATCAACAATTTAAGCCCCTTCAGACAAACTTAACGCCAATAAGCTTCTTAGAAAAAATTGGACTCAGTAAAGCAGCCGATAAACAGATAAGAAATTTTAGTAGTGGGATGAAACAAAGATTAAAATTAGCTTTGGCTATTTTTGATCAAGCCCCCATCTTATTATTGGATGAACCATGTAGTAATCTAGATCAAGAAGGGATTCAAACTTACCATCAATTAATGCAAGCATACGCCATGCATAAATTAATTATTGTAGCAAGCAATGATCCACAAGAATACCAATTTTGTGGTCAACAACTCTCCCTATCGGATTTTAAAATATAAGTAAGTCTCTTAGCTTCTGCTTGCGATCAACAAATTCAAATCGGTATATTTTAAATTGCATTTTTGACTAATGTAAAAATCAGTCAATGCACCTTTGTATAAATAGACCCCCTCTCGAAGGTGTAATTGATTCCAGATAATTTCTTCTAAGCCACCTTGATCTCCAATCTCTACCATTAAATGCATCAAGACATTACTGATTGCCTGGCTTGCTGTTCTCGCAAAACCACTTGGGATATTGGGTACACCATAATGAATCACATCATGTTTGATGACAATTGGATTTTCATGATTGGTCAATTCAGTGGTCTCAAAACATCCACCCCTATCTACTGCCACATCAATAATAATACTACCTGGTCGCATATTCATCACCATCTCCTCTGTCACTACAATGGGTGCTCTGCCAATTTCATTTGTCAATGAACCAATTGCTACTTCACAGGTTTTTAGTTGCTTTGCCAGTATTTTTGGCTCAATCACAGAAGTCCAAACACGCTGACCTAAATTATTTTGTAATCTCTGTAGTCTAGAGACATTATTGTCAAAGACTTTGACGCTTGCACCCAATGCAAGTGCATTACGTACTGCAAATTCTCCAGTAATATCTGCGCCAATGACCACTACTTTAGTTGGAGGAACGCCACTGATACCACCTAACAAAACTCCTTTACCTGAATTAAAATTACTTAGGTATTGACCGGCAATCAACATCACCGCACTGCCTACTATCTCATTCATGCTTCTTAAGATAGGATAGTTTTGATTTTCGTCTTTGATATTTTCGATTGCTAAAGCAGTAATTTTTTTTGCAATCAACGCCACTAATACTTCTTGATTGATTGCAGATAAATGCAAAGGAGAAATAATGGTTTGATGCATTTGCAAAAAAGGCAAATCAGATTCGACTGGCGGCGCCGTCTTAATTAAAATTGGACATTGGTAGACAGCAGCTTTTTCAAAAGCAATTTCTGCACCTGCTTCTGCATAATCTTTATCGGTATAACGGCTGCCTTTCCCTGCACCAGATTCCACCATAACACGATGCCCATTGGCTACCAATACCCCAACCGCTTCGGGAATTAAACCAACCCTATTTTCTTGAAATGCAGTCTCCTTAGGGATGCCTATCAACAATGGCTTTGCACTATGAGGAATATCCAATACCTCTTCCTGTGTTTCATAGGAAAATGAAGGATGAATTTGGGGCTTGGTTACACTCATAAGAAATATTTTCATGAAGATACAAAAATACCAGAGATCCTAGAATAGGAAAAGCCTAATTGATTAACCCCTTTTGCTGATTGGTATAAATTCTACGTTGATCGGGGTCGATGAATTCAATGTTGAATACTACTGCATGTTCAGGCACTAGATTAGGCGCTTTTTCAGGCCATTCTACCAAAGACAAATCAGCTTCTTCCATCGCCGCCTCTACCCCAGCCTGCCTAGCTTCTGCGGCACTCTCTAAACGATACCAATCCATATGGTAAATGAGTTTGCCCTTTACTTCATACTCATTCATAATTGAAAATGTAGGACTTGACATGGCTTGCTGAATACCCATTGCTCTGCCTATTGCAGCAATCAGGGTTGTCTTACCTGCGCCCATGGGTGCTTGAAAGACCCACACAGGATGCGTAGCATATTTTTGTACCAGTTGAGCGGCAATCTGATCTGTCTGTTCAAGGGTGTAGACTTGGTCCATATTGCAAATATAAAGCTTCAAATACAATCCTAAAATGGTTTCGTACCTTTATATCATAAATGAATTAAAATGGAAAACATTCAATGGAAAGTAGATGGTATGAGCTGTACCAATTGTGCGTTATCCATTCATAAATATCTTAGTAGCAAGGGTATACATGAGCCTAAAGTGAACTTCATGGAGGGCGAAGTGCAATTTGAATTGGTAGATGCCGCTCAAAAACCCGCTTTAATAAAAGGGATTCAGGGTTTGGGTTACAAAGTGAGGGGCCAAGCAACTGATGAAGTCCCTAAAAAATGGTTGGACAATAATAAAGAGCGTGCGATTTTCTCTTTAATTTTTACCCTTCCACTCATCTTGCATATGATACCGGGTGTGCATATTCATTGGTTAATGAACCCATATGTACAATTGGGTTTAACCATACCTGTATTTATAGTAGGCATGAACTACTTTGGAAAAAGTGCCATCAATAGTTTATTAAATGGCATCCCAAATATGAATGTATTGGTGTCCATTGGTGCCATCGCTTCTTTTGGTTATAGTTTATATGGTACCATCATTGGACAAGGCGCACAGTTTGCATATTATGAAACCACCGCCACCATTTTAACTTTTGTATTTTTTGGAAATTATTTAGAAGACGCCTCCATTGCTTCCACCCAACGTGCCTTAAAAGATTTAGTGAAAGCGCAGAAAGTGATGGCCAATATGATTGTCTTTGATGAACATCACAAAGAAATTATTTTTAATGTAGCAGCTGATACTTTGAAAGTGGGTGATATTTTATTAATCAATTCAGGTGAGACCGTACCCATGGATTGTAAAATATTATCTGGGGAAGCAGATGTCAACGAAGCCATTGTAACTGGCGAAAGTATTCCTGTGCATCGTGTCATGAAGGATATCTTATTAGGAGGCAGTACGATCGAAAATGGTTCTATCAAAGCTTATGTTACCGCTGTTGGTGATCAAACAGTGTTGGCTAATATTTTAAAAATGGTCAAAGCTGCACAAGGAGAAAAACCACCCGTACAAATTTTAGCAGATAAAATTAGTGCCATCTTTGTCCCCTTGGTGGTGGGGATTGCATTACTCACTTTAATTGGGAATTACTTTTTTACCAATATTGGATTCAGTGAAAGCATGTTAAGATCCATCGCAGTCTTAGTGATTTCATGTCCATGTGCTATGGGATTGGCGACGCCAGCAGCCATCGCCGTTGGACTTGGCAGAGGTGCAAGAAATGGTGTCTTATTTAAAAATGCAAAAAGCTTAGAGACTTTTAAAAACATCAAGCAAGTTGTTTTTGATAAAACAGGAACTTTAACCACAGGACAATTTGAGTTGAGTGGTTTTTATATTGTACAAAATGAGCAAGCACCAATTTCAGAGGCTGCGTTTAAAATCCTAAGCTACTCTTTAGAAAAATATTCCAATCACCCCATCGCGAATTGTATTCAAGCAACCTGGAAAACAAATGATGCCATTCCATGGGCGAAAATAGAGGAAGTAAAAGGGCTGGGCATTCAAGCAACAGATAAAGATGGCAATACCTATTGGGCAGGCTCCTTTAAAACATTAGAAGACAAATCTATTGAAGATGGTCATAATATTTATATTCAAAAGAACAATCAATTCATTGGATGGATTGACGTAGCTGATCAAATTAGACCAGAAGCAAAAGAAGTGGTGGATCAATTACACCGTCAAGGTATTGCGACTATTTTATTGAGTGGAGACAGGGCTGCAAAATGTAAACAAGTTGGAGACACATTAGGGATTCAGAAAATTATTGCAGAACAAAGTCCTTCAGAAAAATTAGCAACACTTGATGCACTCATTAAAATTGCACCCACTGCAATGGTGGGTGATGGCATCAATGATGCGCCTGCATTAGCTAAAGCCACCATTGGCATCTCCTTAAGCAATGCATCCCATATCGCCATTCAAAGTGCACAAGTGGTATTAATGAACAGTGGTTTAAAGAATCTACCAATGTCCTTGGTATTAGGAAGAAAAACATACGAAACCATCAAAGAGAACTTAGGATGGGCATTCTCTTATAATATCATTGCGATTCCTGTGGCCGCATTTGGATTTTTAGGTACCTGGGGGCCAACCTATGGTGCCATGATCATGGCGCTTAGTGATGTGGTCTTGGCATTGAATTCTTTAAGGTTATTTAAAAAGAAATTAAATTAAAAGAATCAATTGACTGATTGGAAGCCTTAGTTGACATATTAAAAAAGCATTGGAACTACGATAGTTTTAGACCACAGCAATTAGCTGTGATTGAATCTATCCTTTCTGGCAAAGACACACTTGCCTTATTGCCAACAGGCGCAGGTAAGTCTATCTGCTTTCAAGTCCCCACCATTTACCAAAGAGGTATCTGCATTGTAATTAGCCCTTTGATTGCGCTGATGCAAGATCAAGTGAAAGACTTGGTCTCCAAAAATTTAAAGGCCGTTTTATTAGGAAGCCAACTGAGTGCCTACGAGGAGTCAATTGTGTTTAAAGAGATTGAAGCCAAAAAATACCAATTCATTTATTGTTCTCCAGAAAAATTAGCACAAAAACATTTTCAAACTTTATTAAGCAGCTTACCCATTCAATTGTTTGCCATTGATGAAGCACATTGTATCTCACAATGGGGCTATGATTTTAGACCGAGCTATCGAAAGCTGGACTTTTTGAAAAAAACATTTCCCAAGATACCCGTTTTAGCAATGACTGCCTCTGCTATTCCCTTAGTACAAAAAGACATGTTAAAGCAATTGGGTGTGGAAGACGCCAACCTCATTACAGATCAATTTTTAAGACCTAACTTAAGCTATCAAGTCAAAAAAGAAACGGTTAAACTTTTTGTCTTAAAGAATTTACTAAAAGACATCACAGGATCTGTGATCATTTATTGCAATACAAGAAACAATGTGGCCCAGCTTGCAAGTATGTTAACTAGTTATGGTTTTTCTGTTGCAGGGTATCATGCGGGGATGGATTTGAGTGAACGTAAAAAAGTACAAGAGGATTGGATGCAAGACCATCTTCAGGTAATCGTTTCTACGAGTGCCTTTGGAATGGGGATCAACAAAACCAATGTGCGGGCAGTCATCCACTTTGATATACCCGGAAGTATCGAACAATATTATCAAGAAGCAGGAAGAGCTGGCAGAGATGGATTACCAGCAAAAGCAATTTTACTCTACCAACAAAATGATTTGGAGTACTGGAATCAGTTGCAGGAAAAAAAGATTCCTCCAATACCTGTCATTAAAAAAGTATTTCAAGACCTTGCTGATTTTGTGCAGTTACCCGTAGGCATGGGTGAACAACAGCAGTTTTTATTTGACTTTGAGGTTTTTTGTTTGCAGTTTAAGTGGGATAAAATCATTGCAAGAAATGCATTACAGTGGATAGAACAAGAGGGGCATGTAAAATTTTCACCAAGTTCTTTCAAACCCACATTAGTACAAGTCATTGAAAACAGAATTAGCATTCAATTATTCGAAAAACAATATCCTGAAACTGGCTTTGTTCTGCAAACCTTATTAAGGACCTATGGTGGTATTTTAGACAGCCCTCAGTATATCAATGAAGGCATGCTCGCAAAATTATTACAACGTGATATTGAATTTGTACAGGCACAATTAAAACAATTGCTACAATATGGCATGATTTCATTGGAGCAAAAAGCCAACCAACCCATTGTACAATTTAAATGGAACAGGGCATCTGCCGAATTTATGACCCTTAATTTAGACGAATACCAAGCAAGAAAATTAGCTTTCGAAGACCGCATTCAAGCAATGAGAGATTATATAGGCAGTAGATTAGTCAATTGTAGAAATGTATTTCTTGCAAAATATTTTGGTGAAAAATCGCCTCAAAACTGCGGAATATGCGACCTTTGTTCAACTAATAACCATTAGTTGTATTTTTAACAAAAGATTGGAATCCAATTTTATAGTTTAAAAAATAAAATCTGTTTCTTTACACAAAGCAAGTAATTATGGAAGACAAGAAGAAGTATAAAATCCTTTTATGTGAAGATGATAGTAACTTAGGTTTAGTACTAAAAAACTTTTTAGAATTAAACGATTATGATGTTACACTTGAAAGAGATGGCAGATTAGGGCTTGGCGCTTTTCAACGTGAAAAATTTGACCTTTGTTTACTAGACGTCATGATGCCTAATGTGGATGGATTTACATTGGCCGAAGAAATCAGAGATATTGATCCAGATTTGCCTTTGTTCTTTTTAAGTGCAAAAACTTTAAAAGAAGATATCCTTCAAGGCTACAGACTTGGTGCAGATGACTATATCACTAAGCCATTTGATAGTGATGTGCTCATGCATAAAATTAAAGCCATTATCAAACGCAACGAGGAAGACCATAAGGTTACAGACAATATTGAATTCGAATTAGGCGCATACCATTTCAACCCAAAATTGAGAGAATTAAAAATTAAAGAAACTACACAAGTGCTTTCCCCTAAAGAAAATGAGTTATTGAAAATGCTTGCAGAATATAAGAATGATTTATTGACCAGAGAAAAAGCATTGAAAAAAATATGGGGTAGTGATACTTATTTCAATGGAAGAAGTATGGATGTGTATATCGCTAAATTGAGAAAATATTTAAAAGAAGATAGTACGATTGAAATTGTCAATATCCATGGAAATGGATTTAGATTGGTGGTACAATAAGTTTTATTGTATACTTATTATCTATCTAAATAATTCTGGATTGTCTCCAAAGCCTTGTCCCTTATGCTTTCCAAGGTGCTCGTAAGCTTTAAAAGTGACTTCTCTGCCCCTAGGTGTTCTTTGCAAGAACCCTTCTTGAATTAAGAATGGCTCGTATACTTCTTCAATCGTGCCCGATTCCTCTCCTACTGCAGTTGCAATAGTGCTAATCCCAACAGGACCTCCTTTGAATTTTTCTATAATGGCAAGTAGAATACGATTGTCCATTTCATCCAACCCATGCTCATCTACATTCAATGCTTTCAATGCATGTTGGGTGATGCCTAAATCAACAATGCCATCGTTTAAGACTTGTGCAAAGTCTCTTACCCTTCTTAATAAGCCATTGGCAATTCTTGGTGTTCCTCTACTCCTTCTTGCGATCTCAGCAGCTGCACTTGAATCTACTTTCACTTCTAGGATGCCTGCACTTCGTTCAATAATTTTTTGCAAAACAGGTGCAGGATAATATTCCAATCTTGATTTAATTCCAAAACGAGATAATAATGGTGCTGTTAGTAATCCACTTCTGGTGGTGGCACCGACCAATGTAAATGGATTTAAATTAATCTGTACTGATCTTGCATTGGGGCCACTATCAATTAATATGTCAATCTTATAGTCTTCCATCGCTGCATACAAATACTCTTCTACCACGGTACTCAATCGATGAATTTCGTCAATGAACAAGACATCATTAGGTTCTAAGCTAGTCAATAAGCCTGCCAAATCACTTGGCTTTTCAATGACAGGACCCGATGTTTCTTTGATCTGCACACCCATTTCATTCGCCACGATCCTACTCAATGTTGTTTTACCTAAACCTGGAGGTCCATGAAATAAAATATGGTCCAATGCCTCTCCCCTTAGCTTTGCAGCCTTAATAAAAATGCTAATATTTTCAATTAACTGTGGCTGACCTGCAAAAGCATCCATGACAGCAGGACGAATTGTATTCTCAAATTCTCTGTCCTGGGCTGGTTCATTTTGAAAAGGCCTATCCAAGTTTGGGTTTGACATTGCTTGTATTATTTTGAAGCAGGCATTGCCTTTTCCAATAAGTGTTTGTAAATAAATTGATTTTTCAAATCCGTAAAATGCTTGCCTTTTGCACCGCCCCAACCATGACGGCCTCCAGGATACAACATGAATTCAACTGCTTTACCTTGCTCTTGCAATGCACTCAATAATTGAATAGAATTTTGCATATGCACATTGTCATCCATTGTGCCATGTACCAATTGTAATACTCCTTTAAAGTTTTTAAGATATGTCATCACATTGCTAGACTTATATCCTTCTGGATTCTCTGCTGGCGTATCCATAAAACGTTCTGTATAATGTGAGTCATATAATTCCCAAGCTGTTACACTACCGCCTGCCATGGCATGTGTGAATACAGACGCACCATAAGTCAATGCATAAGTACTCATGTAACCACCATAACTAAATCCAGTCATCGCAATTTTAGTTGGGTCTGCTTGACCATTGGCGATAAACCATTTTGCCATGGTCATATAATCCTCCATTTCCCAATGGCCCAAGTCACGGTACATATAGTTGACACCTTCTTTTCCAAAATGCCCACTCGCTCTATGATCAAATGCCACCTGAATTAAACCTTCTTGTGCCCAGGCTTCTTTTGTTGGATTAGATGACCAGCTGTCCATTACTGTACCTGCATTTGGTCCACCATAAATACTCACCAACATTGGATACTTTTTATTTGGATCCATATTTTTAGGCCAAGTCACCAAGGCTGGTAATTCAAATAAACCATCGGCGCTCTTAATACGAATCAATTCCGTTTTAGCCAATTTAGTCGCATCAAAATTAGCTGGTGTTGAAGTACCCAAAACTTCTACTGTTTTCTTTTGTGCGTTGATCAAAGCTATTGTGGTTGGTGTTTGTACATTGCTATACACTGTTACATAGTTTTTTGCATCAGGTGCTAAATATACTTGTGTATTATTCACATCACCCACTGTTAATCTTTTTTGATTCTTACCATCAAATCCAATCGAGTATAAATCTATTCTAGCACTACTTTCTATTCCTCTTGCAGTGAAATAAATGGTCTTATTTTTTTCATCAATTTGACGAATACCTAAAACGGTAAACTTACCATTGGTAATAGGATATTGCAATTTGCCTTCCATGTCATACATGTACAATTGATTCCATCCACTCGCATCCGACTGCGCGATGTATCCTTTATTGTTTGGAATAAAATTAATTCTACCTCCGTTTCTATCTTCTAAATCAATCCATGTTTTTTGGTATTCTGTATACGCAGTTTTTTTTGCACCTGTCGTCATATTCAATTCGTAGATTTTCAGGTTGTTTTGACCACGATCCATCCAGCTCAACCACATGCTATTGTTATTTGGATTCCAAATAGGCCATCCAAAATATTGATCCTCTGCTTCATTAAAATCAGCCCATGTAATAGTTCCACCATCTGGTGTTGTCCATCCAATTTTTACTGTTGGATTTTGATCACCCGCTTTTGGATACCTTGTCTCTTCTACAAAGCCATGCTGCCCTTCACTATTATAAATAGGGAACATAGGCACTTTACGCTCATCAAAACGCATAAAAGAAATATACTTGCTGTCTGGACTCCACCAGAAAGCACGGTACTGTGTTGAACGACCAAAAATCTCTTCAAAATACACCCAACTAGCATAACCGTTTAAGATACCTGTAGCACCATCATTGGTAATCGCTACTTCCTTTTTAGTCGCTAAGGATAAAGTGTATAAATTATTGTTCTTCGAATACCCTACATAATTACCATTAGGAGATAAAGTAGGATTTTTTTCTTCCATGGCGTCAAAAGTCAATTGCGTCTCTGCTCCATTTTCTTTTAAAAAGACATCCCCTTTTTTAAGGAACACCGCTTTTTCGCTAGGTACCACCTCTGCTGGCGCAATACTATATTGCTTTGTAGTTAGATTGTACACATAATTTTTTGAAGCAGCATCATCTCCTCTTTTAGTGTTCAATACAAATTGATTGTTGTCTACCCAACGTATAAAACGAGGTAAACCACTTTGAGGCATTTGTGCTATCCCTGAAAAAGAGAGCAAACTGAAAACGACTGCAAATAAGATTGTTTTTTTCATAGTATTTAATTTTATGCTAAATCACCACATTGATCATTTTACCTTTTACGAATATGAGTTTTTTTATTGGTTTTTCTTCTATCCATTTTTGAATCAATTCATTATTCAGCACAATTTCCTGTACCTGTGCTTCTGTTGCATCTAAGTCAATCGCAATATTGGCTCTGACTTTACCATTGATACTCACTGGATACTCCTTAGAAGTCTCCGTAACATATTGTGCTTCAAAGATTGGGAAGGGCGCATCCATCACCAATCCTTGATGACCTATCAAGGACCATAGCTCCTCGCTAATATGCGGTGCATAAGGTGCCAATAAAATAAGCACCTGCGCTAAGACTTCTTTTTTATGGCAACCCAAGTCAAACAATTCATTCACACAAATCATAAAGCCACTCACTGCAGTATTGTAACTATGTCGCTCGGTATCTTCTTCAATTTTTTTAATTGTTTTATGCAGCACTTTTAATTCTGCTGGTGTTGCTTGCTCGTCTACCCACATTTGACCTTTTATTTCGTCATAAAATAGCCTCCACAATTTTTTCAAGAAACGATGTACACCTTCTATGCCTTTGGTATCCCATGGTTTACTTTGTTCCACCGGACCAAGAAACATTTCGTACATCCTAAAAGTATCAGCGCCATATTTTTCAACAAGCACATCTGGATTCACTGTGTTGAATTTAGACTTAGACATTTTTTCTACTTCTACACCACAATTATACTTTCCATCTTCTAATTCAAAAGTGGCATTGGCATAATCGGGTTTCCATGCTTTGAACGCTTCGGTATCCAATACAATCCCATCCACAATATTGACATCCACGTGCAATTGATCTACTTCCATGGTCTTTGCTAATCCAGCAGATACAAATACTTGAGTCCCTCTTTTACGGTATACAAAACGAGAACTTCCTTGAATCATCCCTTGATTCAATAATTTTTTAAAGGGTTCATCAAAACCAATATGTCCCAAATCATATAAAGCTTTGGTCCACATTCTACTGTACAATAAATGTCCTACAGCATGTTCGGTACCTCCAATATATAAGTCAACCTGACCCCAATAATCACTCACTTTTCGATCACAAAATGCAGTGGTATTATGTGGATCCATATACCTTAAAAAATACCAACTACTTCCAGCAAATCCTGGCATCGTATTGGTCTCATAATGATTGGCTTTCCAGTCTTCGATATTCGCCAATGGTCCTTCTCCGTCTGGACCAGGTCCATAATTTTCGACAGTAGGTAATAACAATGGTAATTCGGTTTCTGATAAAGGATAAGCAATTCCGTTTTTCCATTGAATTGGGAATGGCTCGCCCCAATAACGCTGTCTGCTAAATGCAGCATCACGCATACGGAAATTGACTTTCTTTTTTCCAATACCCATTGCTTCTAATTTTTCATTCACAATTCCAATGGCATCTTTTTGAATCATTCCATTTAAAAAATCACTATTGCTTAAAATACCTTCCTTAGTTGGATTAGCTGCAGTGCCGTCATAAGCGTCTCCAATGATATTGGTAATAGGTATATTAAAATGTTGCGCAAATTTAAAATCACGATCATCTCCACATGGCACCGCCATGATAGCACCTGTTCCATATCCAGCAAGTACATATTCAGAAATCCAAATTGGAATACGTTGTTGGTTGAATGGATTCACTACATAGGCACCTGTAAAACAGCCTGTAATTTTTTTCTCTGCAATACGCTCTCTTTCGCTTCTGCTTTTTACATAAGCTATATAGGCTTCTACTTCTTTTTGATGCGATGCAGGTACAATATCTTGTATCAATGAATGTTCTGGCGCCACTACTAAAAAGTCTACGCCAAATACGGTATCAGGTCTTGTGGTATATACAGTGACCATTGCTGTATGATCTGCTACTTTAAAATCAATCTCTGCGCCATAACTTTTACCTATCCAATTGGATTGCATTTCTTTCATTGCATCACTAAATTGGATGGTGTCTAATCCGGCCAATAATCGATCTGCATATTCCGTGATGCGTAAATACCATTGACGTAATTTCTTTTTTTCAACCGGATGCCCTCCTCTTTCACTATACCCATTAATCACTTCGTCATTGGCTAAGACAGTGCCCAATGCCGCGCACCAATTCACTTCACCAATGCCACAAAAAGCCAATCGATATTGCATTAGCACATCTTGTTGGGCTTTTTCATCCCAACTACTCCATTGAGCTGCAGTAAACTTTAAATCAGGATCTGCTGGACAAACATGTTGCAGATTGCCTTCCTTTATAAATACTTCCACCAATGCAGTGATTGGATTGGCTTTATTTAATATGCGATCAAAATAACTATTGAACAATTGCAAGAAGATCCACTGTGTCCATTTATAATAAGTGGCATCGCAGGTTCTTACTTCTCTTTCCCAATCATAACAAAATCCAATATTGTCTAATTGACTTCTAAAATTATCAATATTGTCATGGGTGCTTTTTGAAGGATGGACCCCATGCTCCAGGGCATATTGTTCTGCAGGTAATCCAAAAGCATCGTATCCCATTGGGTGTAATACATTGAACCCTTTTAATCTCTTATACCTACTGTAAATATCTGAAGCGATATAGCCTAAAGGATGACCCACATGCAAGCCTGCCCCACTTGGATAAGGAAACATATCTAAGACATAACATTTTGGCTTATTGCTTTGATTGGAAACCTGATATGCTTTCTGATTTTTCCAGCTCGTTTGCCATTTTTTTTCTATTGTCCTAAATTGATACTCCATCTGCTAAATTTTCTTAAAAATCTGTAATTATTCGGTTTTGAATCTGCCAGCCCACTATACCTCCTATTTTTAACAAAAATTGGGCATAATTCGACCTCTGCAAATGTAAGTGTTTAGCGTTCAAAACCCTACATTTGCAGTGCGAACAAGTAAAATTTTAATGCCATGGCAGTATCCGGAAATGGATCTTTAAAGAGAAGCAAACCAAACTATATCTACAGCATTGTTGGCGTAGCCATTGTGTTGTTCATTATGGGGATCATGGGTTGGTTTTTCTTAAACCT
>CAMBDE010000015.1 GCA_945865295.1 Chitinophaga pinensis
GCGGCAAATGTAGGAAGGGAAAAGCAATTTTGCAAAAAAATGCCCAATTTATTCATGAATTCGATGGTTCTAATTACTTGACTACCATGTATCTTTACAAAAAAGGACCAAGTGAGAGAATTAGCTGCTTTAAATCAATTTTTCTGGAAGTATAGATTTCGTTTTTTTATAGGAATGGTATTGGTCATAGCGACCAATTATTTGGCTGTTTTAGCCCCTCAGATTACCGGTTATGTAGTTGGTTTGGTTCAAGCAAAATTACCTGGAGGAAAGCCTGTTGCTGGCGCATCAAATGACTTAATTATCAGAGCTATTGCCGGTATTAGTGAAGCCAATCAATTGAGCTTTGGCTGGTTAATCACTTTTTGCTGTATCACCATTTTGGTTTTGGCTATTTTAAGAGGTGTGTTCATGTTTTTTATGCGCCAGACGATTATTGTCATGAGTCGACATATAGAATATGACCAAAAAAACCAAGTGTATGAGCATTACCAAGCATTGGATACCGAATTTTATAAAACACATAGTACAGGGGATTTAATGAGTCGTATTACAGAAGATGTGAGCCGCGTGAGAATGTATACCGGCCCTTCCTTAATGTATTTAATCAACTTAATTTCTTTGATTGGTTTTTGTTTGTACAATATGTTCTCAAAAGATATTCAACTGAGTTTATATGTACTTTCTCCGTTACCTATTTTAGCAATCACCATTTATTTAGTGAATAGCATTATCAATAAAAAGAGTGAGGAGATCCAGGGTCAATTATCAGATTTAACCACCAACGCACAAGAATCTTACTCTGGCATAAGAGTGATTAAATCTTTTGTACAAGAAAAAGCGATGTTGGGCTTCTTTAAAACTAATAGTGAATTGTACCGTAAGAATGCAGTTAGCTTGGCTAAAGTAGAAGCTTTTTACACGCCTACCATGGCTTTGATGATTGGATTGAGTACTTTATTAACCATTTATTTAGGCGGATTACAAGCCATTAAAGATCCAAGTCAGATTGGAACAATCATAGAGTTTATCATCTATATAAATATGTTGACTTTCCCGGTGAGTGCGATTGGTTGGACCGCGAGCATGATTCAAAGGGCTGCAGCTTCTCAAAAAAGATTGAATGAATTTTTATCCATTGAGCCCACCATTCAAAATAAGGGCACCCAAAAAATAGACAAGATAAAAGGGGATATCCAATTTAAAAATGTTGATTTCGTCTATCCTCATTCTGGTATTAAGGCTTTGAATAATTTTACTTTAAATATTCAAGCAGGACAAAAAGTATTGATACTTGGAAAAACAGGTTCAGGAAAATCTTCTATCGCCCAAGTTTTAAATAGAATGTATCATGTCAATGCAGGTCAAGTATTGATAGATGACAAGCCAATTGAATCAATTGATTTTTTAGCTTTGAGAAAAAAAATTGGGTATGTCCAACAGGATGTGTTTTTATTTAGTGATACCATTCAAAATAATATTCAGTTTGGAGTGGCATCCTCTGATGAAACCATTCAGGCTGCTGCAAAATCAGCACATATTTTTAATGAAATTGAACAATTGCCAGCAGGATTTAAGACGATGGTAGGGGAACGTGGGACGACATTAAGTGGGGGACAAAAACAAAGAATTTCTATCGCTAGAGCTTTAATAAAGAAACCAGACTTATTTATTTTTGACGACTGCTTGAGTGCGGTGGATGCCAATACCGAAAAGACAATTCTGGCAAATCTTAGTCGTTTGATGCAAGATAAAACAGCCTTATTTATAACTCATCGCATCTTTTTCAATTTCCATTTTGATCTAATTATCTATATCAAAGATGGCCATATTGCTGAATCAGGTACACACGAAAGTTTGTTAGTAAAACAGGGCTTATATGCCGAATTATATCATACCCAATTAAGCCAAAATCAAGAATAAGTTAGATTTTCCTTGATTTTACGAATTTTAGTTAAAATTTCAATTTTTCATAAACATTTTATATTTTAGCTAAAGATTATAATTAACTAAAATTGATATTGTGGAATACGAAAACAACGACAAAAAAATTGAGAGTGTATTTAGTTCAAAAATTCGTGCTGGAAAAAGAAGAACTTATTTCTTTGATGTAAGAGCTACTAAGGGCAATGATTATTTCTTAACTATTACAGAGAGCAGAAAACGTTTTGACGACAATGGGTATGATCGTTCTAAAATTTTCTTGTACAAAGAGGATTTCAATAAATTTTTAAAAGCGATAACAGAATCTTTGGATTATGTGAAAACAGAATTGATGCCTGATTTTGATTTTGATGCATTCAATCATGAGTTTGATCCAGAAAATCCACCACAATATCCTAATACTTATCCCGCAGCTTCAGAACCAATAGTAGAAGCAATGCATCATTCAGTTTTACCTGAAACGCCAGCACCAGCATCAACGCCTGAAGTTATTGAACCAACAATCGAACCTACAATTGCTCCTGAACAAAGTGGAGATAATTTAAGTGGAGAGGAAGTAGATAAATGGTAAGAGATAAGTGGAAAGCGTACTATAAAGTTTTTAGCATCCAGATACTGCATCCATCATGACCTGAATTACCCAAAGATTTTGTCAATCTGTTGTAGCCCAATTTTTCATACATCGTAACTGCATTAGATAGTTCAGGCATTGTTTCAAGATACACTTGCATATATCCATTTTCTTTTGCCCAAGCCATTGCTTTAAGCATCAATGCTTTTCCCAATCCTGTGCCTCTTGCAGTGGGTGCTAAATATAATTTCACCAATTCACATGTTCCATCTGGTAATCCTTCGGTAGGGAAAATACCACATCCGCCAACCAGGGTTCCTTCAATTTCCGCTATATAATAAATGGATCCTGCAGTTTGAAACAATTCAAATAAATGATCTGTGGTTGGATCATAATAAACAGTACCTGGTTTATTGGCGCCAAATTCAGTCAATGCAGCACGAATCACCGCTGCCAAAGCCACATTGTCTTTTGGTTCAATCCATCTTATGCTTTCCATTGCTTGTATTGATTCATTAATCCATTTGTTGAACTATCGTGTTCCGTCACAGGTTCATTATTGCTTAGTTCAGGTAAAATTTGATTGGCCAATTGTTTTCCTAATTCTACACCCCATTGATCAAAACTGTAGATATTCCAAATGATACCTTGTGTAAAAATCTTTTGCTCGTATAGTGCAATCAAGAAACCTAATGTATGTGGTGTGATTTGCTCTACCAAGAATGAGTTAGTTGGTTTGTTACCTGCAAAAACTTTGAATGGTGATAAGCTTTGAATTTCAGCTTCTGATTTACCAGCTGCTTTTAATTCTTCCACCACAATTTTTTCGTTCTTGCCATTCAATAGCGCTTCTGTTTGCGCAAAATAATTACTTAATAATTTATCATGATGGTCACCAATTGGATTGTGACTTTTTGCAGCTGCAATAAAATCACAAGGAATCACTAAAGTACCTTGATGGATCAATTGATAAAAAGCATGTTGTCCATTGGTGCCTGGTTCGCCCCAAATCACAGGACCAGTTGCATAATTCACAGTGGTGCCATTCCGGTCTACATATTTACCATTGCTCTCCATATTGCCTTGTTGGAAATAAGCTGCAAATCGGTGCAAGTATTGGTCGTAGGGTAGGATGGCTTCGCTCTGAGCGCCAAAAAAGTTGGTATACCAAATACCCAACAAGGCCATAATCACTGGTATATTTTTTTCGAATGGAGTTGTTTTAAAATGCACATCTGCTTCATGCGCCCCTTTTAATAGATCCTCAAAATTGTCGAATCCAATCGTTAAAGCAATAGACAATCCAATTGCACTCCATAAAGAATATCGTCCGCCCACCCAGTCCCAGAATTCAAACATATTTTGACTATCAATACCAAATGCGGTCACTAATTTTTTGTTCGTACTTAATGCAACAAAATGCTTAGCGATATGTGCTTCCTCTTTTGCATGTTCCAAAAACCAATTTCTAGCTGTATGGGCATTGGTCATGGTTTCTTGTGTGGTGAATGTTTTAGACGCAATTAAAAACAAAGTTTCTTCTGCGTTTACTTTTTTCAAAGTTTCAGCAATATGTGTTCCATCTACATTACTTACAAAATAAGTTTGTATCCCATCTATCCAATAGGGCTTCAAAGCTTCGGTCACCATCACTGGACCCAAATCGCTTCCACCAATTCCGATATTGACAATCGTTGTAATTTTCTTTCCAGTAAAACCTTTGTGCTCGCCTTGATGAATCTTGTTACAAAAAGTTTTCATTTGTTGCAACACTGCTTTTATTGCAGGCATCACATCTTGACCATCTAATACAACAGGATCTCCGCTAAAATTTCTTAATGCAGTATGCAATACAGCCCTGCCTTCGGTTTCATTGATTGGCTGCCCAGCAAACTGTGATTCAATGGCTTTATCTAATCCACATTCTTTAGCTAATTGAAATAATAATTGAATGGTTTTATCTGAAATAATATTCTTTGAATAATCAAATAATACATTCGCTTCTTTTATTGAATAAGATTCAAATCTATTAGGATCGGCTGCAAACAAATCTTTCATTTGTCTACGGCTCATTTCTTCTTCAAAATGCTTTTTCAACACAAACCAAGCTTGCGTTGTGGTTGGATTAATTCTTTCTAACATAATATATCTGTTCTTATCTACTTAATTTTTTGAATGACTTCGATTGTTTTAGCTAAAGCATCTGCGGAAATGTCAAGGTGTAATACAAATCTAACTTGGATAGGGGTCATCACATAGGCCAATATATTTTGTTCCTTAAGTGCTTGAACAAATGCGGCAGGGGTGTATGCGTCGGTCATGACTGCTATGACAATATTGGTTTCAACTGGTAATACATGATCTACAAATGAGGTTGCTTCTAATGCGTCTTTTAAAGCAATGGCATGTATATGATCTTCTGCCAAACGCTCCACATGATTTTCAATGGCGTACATACCAGCAGCAGCTAAATAACCCGCTTGACGCATCCCACCTCCAAACACTTTTCTCCAACGTCTTGCTTTTTTAATAAAAGGAATGGATCCCACTAAAACACTTCCCACTGGTGCACCTAAACCTTTACTCAAACAGATAGACACAGAATCAAAGACTTTACCATAATCTGCCGCATTTTCCTTTTTGTGGACAATGGCATTAAAAATACGGGCGCCGTCTAAATGGAGTGCCAACTGATTGGCCTTAGTAACTTTTTGAATTTCGTAAAAAGTATTAAAATCATAACAAGCGCCTCCGCCTCTGTTACTAGTATTTTCTAAGCTCACTAAACTAGTAATGGACTTATGCACATCTATTGGGTTGATGGCTGCTTGAATTTGTGCTGCATTCAAAAGACCTCGATCTCCGTGTAAAAGGCGTACCGAACAGCCAGAATTATAGGCGATGCCTCCTCCTTCGTATTGATATATGTGCGCAATTTCGTCACAAATCACTTCGTCTCCTGCCTGTGTATGGGTTTTGATGGCCAATTGATTGGTCATAGTGCCACTAGGGCAAAACAATCCAGCTTCAAATCCAAACATTTTAGCCGTTTTTTCCTCCAAACTGTTGATACTTGGGTCTTCCCCAAACACATCATCTCCAACAGGCGCAGCTTGCATATAGGCTAACATGCCTGGGGTGGGCTTGGTGACGGTATCGGATCTAAAATCTATCATGCAACGAAGATAAATCTAGGCCGTCGATAAACGATGAAAATCATCATTTTGGGTATAAATATTTCTAAAATGTGATTTTGAAGGGTATTCTAGGCTTTATTTGTATTATTACCTCCAAAAACTTAACTTTGCTGACTTACGAAAGGGAGATACTATTTTGGACTTTCCATCGTTATACTTATAAATAAATCCTTTGCATGAGGCAGCTTAAAATTGCTACACAGATCACCAACAGAGATTCTCAAGCGGTTGAAAAATATTTACAGGAGATTTCTAAAATCTCTATGATTAATCCCGAGGAAGAGACAACCCTAGCGCAACGTATTAAAATGGGTGACCAACGCGCTTTAGACAAGCTGGTTCAAGCCAATTTACGTTTCGTTGTGTCTGTGGCAAAACAATACCAACACCAAGGTTTATCCTTGAGTGATTTAATTAACGAGGGAAATCTAGGTTTGATCAAAGCCGCACAGCGTTTTGATGAGACGAAAGGTTTCAAATTCATTTCTTATGCAGTATGGTGGATTCGTCAATCTATTTTACAAGCTTTAGCAGAACAAGGCCGTTTGGTTCGTTTACCACAGAACAAAATTGGTACTTATAATAAAGCGAACAAAGCTTATATGGCATTCGAACAAGAGCATGAGCGTGAGCCTTCAACAGAGGAACTAGCAGGTATCTTGGAGATGTCAGAAACTGAAATCAATAATATTTTCCAATCTAATACACGTCATACTTCATTGGATGCACCAGTGCATGAAGCAGAAGATGTAGCCATGGGTGATTTATTAGAAGGGGGATCTCATACGGACGAAGATGTGATGAAGGATTCTTTAAGAGAAGAAATCAAAAGAGTCTTAAAGTCTTTAAGTCCAAGAGAAGCAGAGATTGTAAACGCATACTTTGGTTTAGACGGCGAAAATGGCGTTACGATCGAACAAATTGGTATCAAATACGATTTAACAAAAGAACGTATTAGACAAATTAAAGAACGTGCCATTAAACGTTTACAAAAAGCTCGATATAGTAATGCATTGAAAGCTTACTTGGGCTAATTAAAAAATTAACAATATCATAAAAGCCCCAACGATCTTACAGATTTGTCGGGGCTTTTTTATAACTACATTGTAGCAACAAAAAAAGGATTATGGAAACAGAAAAAGTAGACATCTTAATTATTGGATCAGGACCAGCAGGCTATACTGCAGCAATTTATGCAGCTAGAGCAAACATGAAACCTTTATTATACCAAGGTATTCAACCAGGTGGACAATTAACGATTACGACAGATGTAGAAAACTATCCAGGTTTTCCGGATGGAATTCAAGGGCCAGAAATGATGGTGAATTTTGAAAAACAAGCTGCAAGAATGGGAACCGATATCCGTTATGGATTGGCGACTAAAGTAGATTTTAGCAGTTACCCACATAAGGTTTGGATTGATGATGAAAAAATTATTGAAGCGGGCGCGGTGATTATTTCTACTGGTGCTAGTGCAAAATGGTTGGGCATTCCTAGTGAAGAAAGATTAAATGGTTTTGGTGTGAGTGCTTGTGCAGTATGTGATGGATTTTTCTTTAAAGGAAAAGATGTGGCCATTGTGGGTGCGGGTGATACGGCTGCAGAAGAAGCACATTACTTATCAAAAATGTGTACGACGGTGCATATGATTGTAAGAAAGGAACAGATGCGTGCGAGTAAAGTGATGCAGGATAGAGTAAAGAATACGCCAAATATTATTATACATTTTAATTCAGAAACAGACGAAATTTTGGGCGATAAGAAAGTAGAAGGGGTGCGTATTAAAAATAATAAAACCAATACCATGGAAGAGATTCCAGTAAGTGCATTTTTTGTGGCGATTGGACACAATCCAAACAGCGGTATTTTTAAAGACTATTTAAAGATGGATGAAACAGGTTATATCTTAACTGAGCCTGGTACCACTAAAACAAATATTGAAGGTGTATTTGCATCAGGTGACGTACAAGATAAAAATTACCGTCAAGCGGTAACAGCTGCAGGTAGTGGTTGTATGGCGGCTTTAGATGCAGAACGTTTTTTAACAGCTAAGGGACATTAATTAGCTAAACCTATTCTATGCACATCTATTTAAATGATTTATTGTTCAATGGTTTTCACGGAGTTTATCCTGCAGAAAAAAAAATTGGAAATACATTTAAGGTAGATGTCCGTATTCAAATGACGCCTGCTACAAAAACCATTCATAAATTAGAAGATACCATTGACTATGTAAAAGTGTATGCATTGATTCAAAAAATCATGGCAGTGCCTACACCCTTACTTGAAACCATTGTAGCGAATATTGCAGATCAAATTTTAGCAGCACATCCTATTGCTGAATTGGTCTATGTAAAAATCACCAAACAACAATTGTCTGTACCTTATTTTGAAGGGACGACTTCAGTGGATCTTGAAAGAATTAGAAATTAATACGATTGCTTTTGCTAGATTTTCTTATCCTTCCATCGCATTGTTCTAATGTAGAAGAAAGAAGGTAATAATAAGCTTAACCAGTAAATGATCTCACTAAACCATCCGTAAGTAATAGGTAGTTGGTAGTATTCAAGCACTAGATAGTTGTAGACAATGTAAATGATAATGGCAGCAAATTCAATGAGTAAGGTCACTTTGGATTGACCTGTACCTGTTACAGCACTTAACCATATAGTTGATACAGACATAAAAAGCAGCGCAATAGAAACGATTCTTAAGACAGGAATTCCTTCTGTTAAAAACCCTTCACCTTGTCCATAGATGGAAAGAAATTGGGCAGCAAATACATTGATCATAATGGCTACAATGAAGGCAAATCCAAAACTCCATCGCATGATTTTATGAATCAGTTCAATGACTTTGTCTTGCATATTTTGTCCAATGATATTACTCACCATAGTGGTGGTGGTAGCCGCAAATGCCCATGTAAAACAACCAAAAAAGCCAAAAATATTACGCATGGCATTGGATACTGCAAGGGATTGTTCTCCTCTATGTTCTATTAGGATATAAAAAAATTCCCAACTAATAATACTAATCATGTATTGCATGATTAAAGGGGAAGACTGCACTAAAATCAGTTTTACATAATCTAATTTGAGTTCAAACTTTTTAAATAAATCAAATCTTGCGCCTATTTTTTGATAGTGTATGACAAGGTATATCACCAATAAACCCATGATCTCTGCAATGATAGAAGCATAAGCTGCACCATTTAAACCCATGGCAGTAAAACCAAAATGCCCAAATATTAAACTGTAATCAAAAAAGATATTGAACAATGCTTCGGTAGCGGTACCAATGATCAAGAACTTGCTTTGATTGGTGCCCACTAATAAGGCATTGCGCATTTGATAAATAAATAAAAAGGGAATCCCCCAAATACGAATCTTTAGAAATTCAATTACCGTATCCGCTCTTGATGAATCAATTAATAAAGCATGAAATATAGTTGGGGCGATAAAGTAGGTAAATCCAATACCAATAATGGATAAGAAAATAGAAATGATGACGCCCTGCGAAAACAAAATACCAATCTCATCCACCCTGTTTTCACCAGCTCTTCTAGAAATAAGGGCTTGCAATCCATTATTGAGTCCTTGCCCCATGACACCAAATATCAAATAATAGACCCCTGTAATCCCTCCAATGGCTAGTGCTTGCTTGCTTAAGGCACCCAGAAAGATATTGTTGATGATAAAGTTAAACTGAGGCACCAAGATAGCCAACGCAATAGGGATAGAGATGGTCAGTATTTGTTTACTACTAATATTGACCTGTAAGGATGGTGTCGCAGCTGGTTGACTCATATAATTGCAAATCTACAACTAGTTTTATCAATACATAGCCTCTTTTTTTTGTATCATTGCAGTAGAAATTGACTATGAAAAAAATTGGCATTTACGGCGTACAAGAAAGTACAGCAAATAATAAGGTGGAAGATCTTTATTTGATCGTGGACGAACAGTCTATCTGTTTTGTTGTTAAAAACCATATCGATGGTGCATATATTGCGTTTGAATATTTTGAAAACACCACAGATCAAAATGGCTGGAATCAATTATTAGGTTATTTGCAAAATAATTCAAAGCTGATTCAATCCTTTTATAGACAGGTGCAATTTGTGATGAATACAAAAAGAACGGTATTAACTAAATCTGTGAACACGGGTGCAGATGCTTTCTACCATAATGAATTTAGTTTGGTAGTTGGCACAAAAATGGAAGAAGAAATTCAGTTACAAAAAATTGGACAAGATCAAGTATTGGTTTATAGTGTACCTGATACATTAAGTACTTTATTAACTAGGTCTTTTCCAACAGGTAAATGGATCAATTATTTAAGTAGTTTAATTAGCTCCAACCATAATGATGGCGTTTGCGTTGCTGTTTTTAATGATTATTTTATTGTTTTAATCCTACAAAATGGCAAACCACAATTTGTGAATTATTTCAATAGGAGTAGCGACGAACAGAATCAATACCTTGTATTGAACGCTTGTGTTCAAGTAAATATTCAACCTAAGGATTCAAATTTAAATGTAATAGGATATAGTGCCGAAAGAGATCTATGGATGCAGGAATTGGCTACTTATTTTGCAGGCGCACAGATGCAACATGCTCCAGAATCAGGTATTGGAGCTTCCTTAAATGCAGATTATCCAAATCATCATTACGCGCCTTTCTTTATCTTTTAAGTTGTACTCATGAGAATCATTTCAGGAAAATATGGAGGCAGAAGGATTCATCCACCTACCAATATGCCATATACAAGACCCACCACTGATATTGCGAAAGAGGGCTTATTCAATATTTTACATAATAGAGTAGCGATGGATGGAGCCACCACATTGGACTTATTTGGAGGCACTGGCTGTATTAGTTACGAATTAGCTTCTAGAGGGGCTGAACAATTGACCATTGTTGAAAAAGATAAGACAATGCTTGATTTCATTAAAATGAATATTGAGTTTTTGAAAATTGAAAATGCGATGACTATTCAAATGGATGTCTTTCAATTTTTAGCCACTTGCAATCAACAATATGATATCATTTTTGCAGGCCCACCTTATGCATTAAATACGATTGACGATTTACCAAAAATTATTGTTGAAAAAAAATTGATCAGTCCTAAGGGTTATTTTATATTGGAGCATACCCCTCGTAACGACTATAAAATATTTGAAGGCTATAGTTTTCAAAGAAATTATGGCGCCACCATTTTTAGTTTTTTTGAATGCATATAACTAAAGCCGAAGCGCGTACCATATTATCCCAAAAAAGAGCTGCATTGACGGAATCTGAATGCATGAAATTGGATGACTTATTACTGATTCAATTGCAGCGTATTGATTGGTCTAGCACCGAAATCATTGCGAGCTTTTATCCTTTAGCAGACAAGAACGAACCCAACACCTTATTGTTTGAAAAATACATCAAGACCTTGTACCCATTTATTAAGTTCTGTTATCCAATTGTTAACAGCAAAGAAAATCAAATGGATTTTTATTTTGAAACCGAGACCCTACAATTGAATGCATATGGTATTCAAGAACCTTTACCTTTTAATCAAGTAGTTCCAGAAAGTATTGATACAATATTAGTCCCTTTATTGGGGGTTGATCAAAAAGGACATCGTGTTGGCTATGGTAAGGGATACTACGATCGCTACTTAGCAAAAGCAAGTAAAGGGATGCAAAAAATAGGCGTTTCTTACTTTGAGCCGATGGACAATTTCACTGATACCAACGAATTTGACGTACCTTTGTCTAGTTGTATCACGCCGTGGAATACCTATGAATTTGAATAATCTTTTTTTAAAATCTTTTAGAGTACTGCTCTTACCTTTTGCTGTTGTATATGGTTGGATTGTGGCATTGCGCAATTGGATGTACGCTAAAAAATATTTAAAATCAGTTCATTTTAACCTGCCTATTATTTGTGTTGGCAATCTTTCTTTAGGTGGCACCGGAAAGTCACCCATGGTAGAACATTTATTATCCATTCTTTCTAACGATTATAAAACAGCTACATTAAGTAGAGGCTATAAACGAAAAACAAAAGGCTATGCATTAGCGGGAGAGCAGTCCACTGCTTTAGAAATTGGGGATGAGCCGATGCAGTTTCATTTGAAATTCCCAAATGTAGCCGTTGCAGTAGGAGAGCGTCGCATAGAAGCCATCCCTCAATTGGTTCAAGATATCCCCGATTTGCAAACCATTATATTGGATGATGCTTTTCAGCATCGTGAGATTGATGCGCATTTTAGTATTCTTTTAACCGAATACGATAACCTGTACTGTGATGATTTTTTTATCCCAACAGGAGATTTAAGGGATGAGCGAAAATCAGCCAAACGAGCCAATATCATTGTTGTGACCAAATGTCCTTTGGATATGACTGAGGATGATAAAGCAGACGTATTGGAAAAGTTGTATCCAGCGCAACATCAATCTGTATTTTTCACAGCAATCGCTTATGAGACACCTTATCATATTTACAACCCATCTGACCAATGGGTATTGACCATGCGCGATGAGGTCTTATTGGTTTGTGGCATTGCCAACCCCATTCCTTTAAAAAATTATATACACGAACACACACACACTTATTATCAATTAAGTTACAGCGATCATCATATTTTCTCTATTGAAGATTTAAATGAGATGCGCAATAAATTTGAACAGATTAACGCAAAGAGTAAGCTTATCCTTACCACAGAAAAAGATGCCGTTAGATTGGTGAAGTATTCCAATGAATTAAATGATATTCCATTGTATGTACTTCCAATCAAACCCTTTTTTCTATTTAATCAAGCAACTGAATTTAATCAATTGGTCATTGATTTTGTAGCACAATATCATCAACAAACAAATGAACAGTAAAAAAGACAAGAAGAAGTCAAAAACAACTACAAAACAAACCCATTTAACAACAACGTATAAAGGGGTATTAGACATCGCTAAATCTGGTATGGGTTTTATTATCGTACAAGGTTTAGAACAAGACATTTTAGTTTTTCCAACTGATTTTAATACCGCACTTAAAGGAGACGAAGTCCGTGTTAAAATCACCAAAATAAGACAAGGCTCAGGTAAAAAAGAAGGTAAGGTGATGGAGATTGTAAAAAGGAAACAAGTTTCTTTTTCAGGTACGATGCAGATCATGCAACACCATGCTTTCTTTTTACCCAATACCATCCATCCAATGCCAGATATTTATATACCAATGGATAAATTAAAAGGGGCAAAGACGGGGGATAAAGTGATTGTACAATTGACTAAATGGGAAAATTCAAATAAAAAACCAGAAGGGGAAGTACTAGAAATATTTACACCAGAGAAGGAGAATGATATGGCCATGAAATCGATCGTGGCAGAATCTGGTTTCCCGTTGGTATTTGATGGTGAAGTATTGGCATTTGCTAAAACTTTATCTGATAAAATTTCACCAGATGAAATTGCAAAAAGAAAAGACTACCGAAAAGTATTGACCTTTACGATTGATCCAGTGGATGCAAAGGATTTTGATGATGCCATTTCTTTCCAACATTTAGAAAATGGGCATATTGAAATTGGCGTGCACATTGCCGATGTGAGTCATTTTGTGCAACCAGGTACGGCAGTGGATAAAGCGGCTTATGAAAGGGCAACATCGGTCTATTTACCTGATCGTGTATATCCAATGCTTCCAGAAAGAATCTCGAATGAATTGTGTTCATTAAGACCTAAGGAAGAAAAATTAACTTTCTCTGCCACGTTTGAGGTGGATGCTGCAGGAAAGATTGTACATACTTGGTATGGTAAAACAGTGATTTATTCTGATCGTCGATTTACTTATGAGGATGTGCAAACAATCATAGAAACAAAAGAAGGAGACCATAAGGAAGAAATTTTATGGTTGCATGACTATACTCAAAATTTGAGAAAAAAACGTTTTGAAAATGGAGCCATTAATTTCTCTTCACAAGAGGTTCGTTTTACTTTAGATGCCACCGGAAAACCAATAGGCATAACTGTAAAAGAAAGTAAAGCATCTCATCAATTGATCGAAGAATTGATGTTAAAAGCCAATCAATTGATTGCAGAAAAAATGGGCAATGTGAAAGTAAAAAAAGAAGTTTTGCCATTCCCTTATCGTGTGCATGATCAACCGAATGAAGATAAATTAAACCCTTTTGTGGTATTCGCTAAAAAGCATGGATATCCTTTTAATATTGATTCTCCTGAACATATTGCGCATAGCTTTAATAATTTAATGTTAGCGTCAAAAGGCAAACCAGAGCAACATGTTTTAGAGCAATTGGGTATTCGCACGATGGCCAAAGCGGTGTATACCACCAATAATATTGGCCACTATGGATTAGGCTTTGAACACTATTGTCATTTCACTTCTCCAATACGTAGATATCCTGATGTACTTGTGCATAGAATCGTACAGAGTGTGTTAATGGGCAATGCCATGAATGACGAAGGATTAGAGGAAAAATGTGCACATTGTAGCATGCGTGAAAGAGCAGCAATGGAAGCAGAGCGTGCTGCCAATAAATACAAACAAGTTGAATTCATGCGCGATTATTTGGGACATAGTTTCGAAGGTATCATTAGTGGGGTTGCAAGTTTCGGCTTCTTTGTGGAAACAGTGGAGCACAAATGCGAAGGCTTAGTCTCCATTGCAAGCTTGTCTAAATTTGATGACTTTAGATTGATTGAAGCAGATTATGCTTTTGTAGGTTCTAGGTCGGGTCGTAAATTCAATATGGGGGATAAAGTGGTGGTCAAAGTAGCCGCAGCCAATTTGGACAAACGCCAATTAGATTTTGAATGGGAAGTGAATGGGATGCTGAATAAAAAAGATTGAGTTACAATTAATAAGCTGTCAAGGTTTCTTCAAAAATAATCCCTTCCTCTGCTAAGCATTTTAAGATGGGTTGGTAGATTCTTGCATCAATTGGAATATGCAATCCTGTCATTTGAATTTCACCTTTTAAATAAGCACATACACCCATCGCCAATGGTAAACCAACTGTAGTAGCCATGGCAGTATTGATGGCGTTATCCCCAGTGAATGTCATGCTGCTATCCAATTTAAATTGTCGATCACCAATGCTGTATTCAATTTCGTGTAACATCACCACCAAATCTTTGTCGGTATCTGCAAGTTTCCATTTATCTTCTAACAACCATTGTAAGATGCTTGCATTGGAATTAAAATGAGCTGGAATTGCAGTAGACTCGTACAATCCAATGAATTCAAGTTGTTCCTTGATCTGTGGATCTTGATTAAATTTCGTTAAGACCTGCTCTAATTTATTTTTTTGAAGATGACTATTAAACCAATGTTTAACAGTGGTATTTGGTGCTAATTCAATGGTTGTCTCATCTGTTAAATTCAATTGTACTATGGCATTCCAGCCAGTACAAAATGCTGGATAGCGAAGGGTAGTGCGCACAAAATTGTGCACACCATGTAAATGATAGGTATCGATATAAGACAAGGAATTTCTATTTGGATAATAAGCCAAATTGCCAATACCAGGTAATTGCACTAGTGGTGCTTGATCAAATATTTCTGGATAATTTTTAGTCACTGTAGCACCATTTTCTAAATAAATGGCGCCTGCTTTTCCTGCTAAAATGATGTTTCTGGGATTCCAACTGATTTTATAATGCCAAGGATTGTCATCACTTTCAGGTGCAATCAATCCGCCACAATGCGATTTAAAGCTGGTAATTTTGCCTCCTTTTTCATGAATCTCATCTATGATCGCCATGGCACTCATATGGTCAATTCCGGGATCTAAACCCATTTCACAAAGGAATAAAAGTTGTTTAGCTTCAATTGCTGCTGCTATGGAACGCATATTATCGTCCACATAAGAGGCTGTGAACAATGGTTTTTCAAAATGTAAGCAATCTTTAGCCACTAAAAAATGTAGTTGAGCAGGCAGCATGGAGACCACGATATCCGCTTTTTGAACCAAATTTTGACGATCTATTTCATTTTTGATGTCGATGCCAAGGGCAGTTCCATTGGGGGCATTATTCCACTTATTTTTAGCTGTTGCTTCATCTCCGTCTGCTAGTAGAATATACCAGTCATTTTCAACCGCTTTTTGTTGTAAATATTGGATTAAAACTGTGGCAGATTTGCCAGCTCCAATAATGAGAATTTTTTGGCCCATTGTTGAATGTATAAGTGGTTAAAAATGTATGGGTTAAAGTTAGTATTTATTACCAAAAACTGTGGATAAAATTGTGTAAATTAATACTGATTTTAAGCATAAAAAAGGGGTCAAAAAGGTATCTTCGTAAACGTACGTATCCTAGGTCTTTTTGGGCACAGGAAATAGACTATAAGAAACAAAAAATATGGAAGAAAATTTAGGTGGAAATTTAGGTCTAGAACAGACCCAAGACAATGATCGAGTGATTAGAGTCAACATTGAAGAGCAAATGAAAACCTCTTACATTGACTATTCTATGTCTGTGATTGTAGGTCGAGCTTTACCAGATGTTCGTGACGGTTTCAAACCTGTTCACCGTCGTGTTTTGTTTGCAATGCACGAGTTAGGAAACAATAGCAATAAAGCGTATAAAAAATCTGCTCGTATTGTTGGAGAAGTGATGGGTAAATTTCATCCACACGGTGACACCGCTATTTATGACACTTTAGTGCGTATGGCACAGGAGTGGACCATGCGTTATAGATTGGTAGATGGACAGGGTAACTTTGGTAACCAAGATGGTGATCCACCGGCAGCAATGCGTTATACGGAAGCAAGATTGCAAAAGATTTCCGAAGCCATGTTGGATGATTTGGAGAAAGACACCGTAGATTATCAATTGAACTTTGATGATAGCTTATCCGAGCCAAGTGTACTACCAACAAGGATTCCACAGCTTTTAGTAAATGGATCATCTGGGATTGCGGTGGGTATGGCGACAAATATGTTGCCTCATAATTTGAATGAAGTAGTGGATGGATGTATCGCATACATCAACAATAAAGATATCACGATTGAAGAATTAATTGCAATTGTAAAAGCGCCCGATTTTCCTACTGGTGGCGTTATTTATGGTATGGAAGGCGTGAAGCAAGGTTTGATGACAGGTCGTGGTCGTGTGGTGTTGCGTGGAAAATGCAATGTAGAAACAAAAGCCAACGGTCGTGAGATGATTGTGATCAATGAAATTCCTTACCAAGTGAATCGTGATCACTTAACAGATCGTATTGGTCAGTTAGTAGTGGATAAAATAATAGAAGGAATTACACATGTCAACAATGAAAGTAACAAACGTGAAGGAACGCGAATCGTTATTGAATTACGTAAAGATGCAGTTGCACAGGTGATCATCAACCAATTATTTAAATTCACAGAATTGCAAACCAGTTATGGTATCAACAATGTGGCTTTAGTAAAAGGTCGTCCAAGAATTTTGAACCTAAGAGATTTAATTTTAGAGTTCGTTGATTTTAGAATGGAAGTAGTGATTCGTCGTGCTAAATTTGAATTAAGAAAAGCCGAAGAGCGTGCACATATTTTAGAAGGCTATTTAATTGCCTTAGATCACCTAGACGAAGTGATTCGTTTGATCAGGAATTCTCCAAATCCTGAGGCAGCTAAGGAAGCTTTAATCACAGCAGGATGGGGTATTTCAGATATCCAAGCAAAAGCAATTTTAGAATTAAGATTGCAACGTTTAACTGGCATGGAGCGTGAAAAAATTAAAGAAGAATTTGACCAATTAATGAAATTGATTACTTCTTTAAAAGAATTATTAGGTAGTGAACATTTACGTTTTGAATTGATCAAAACAGAATTATTAGAAGTGAAAGAAAAATTTGGTGACGAGCGTAAATCTGAGATCCAATACTTAGCGGATGAAATGCGTATCGAAGATTTAATCGAAGAGGAAGATGTGGTGATAACCATTTCTCATTTAGGATATATCAAGCGTACATCTGCCACTGAATATCGTCAACAAAAGCGTGGAGGTCGCGGTGCTATTGGTTCTAAGACTAGAGAAGAAGATTATGTAGAGCATTTATTTATTGCATCTACCCACGATACCATGTTATTCTTTACAGAAAAAGGAAGATGTTTCTGGATGCGTGTGTATGAAATTCCAGAAGGTGAAAAAACAAGTAAGGGTAGAGCGATCCAAAACTTAATTCAACTTCCACAAGACGATAAGGTAAAAGCCATTATCGAAGTGCGTAATTTGGCTGATAAGGATTATGTGAATAATCATTATATCATTTTATGTACTAAGAAGGGTATCATCAAGAAAACATGTTTGGAAGAATTTAGTCGTCCAAGAGTAAATGGTGTGAACGCTATTACCATCAACGAAGGCGATGAATTATTAGCAGCACGTTTAACGGATGGTAACAACGAAGTGATGATGGCTGTGAAGTCTGGTCGTGCCATTCGTTTCCCAGAAGAAAAAGTAAGACCAACAGGAAGAGGTGCGATTGGTGTTGCTGGTATCGAAGTAGATGACGAAACGGACGAAGTGGTTGGACTAGTTTGCGTAAGCAGAGAAGATAAAGACCGTACCATTTTAGTAGTGAGTCAACAAGGATATGGTAAGCGTACTCCAATTGATGACTACCGTATCACCAACCGTGGTGGTAAGGGCGTTAAAACAATCAATGTAACCGAAAAAACGGGATCCTTGGTTGGCTTAATGGATGTATTAGAAAAAGAAGACTTAATCATCACTTGTAAATCTGGTGTAACCATTCGTACAAGTATTGCTGATATCAGAGAAGCGGGTAGAGCAACGCAGGGCGTTAAATTGATTCGTTTGGACGAAAACGATGAGATTGCTGCCACTTCTAAGATCGAAGAACAAGACGTTCCAGAAGAAGGCGAAATTGCTGAAATAGAATCAGTTACAGGAGATACTTCAACTAAATCAGACTTAAACGTAGGGGATGATGCACCTGCTGAGTTTGATGATACTATTAATAATGAAGGTGACGATACGCCCGAAGCATAAATTAATTAACTTAGAACTTTAAAATAATCATTATGAAAAAATGGATTGGTGCAATGTTTTTGATGACATTGATGCAAACAGCTTTCGCTCAAGACTTTAAAAAAGTGGAGACGGGCTTATTATTAAATAATTTTGAGGTTGCTAAAACAGAATACGAAAAAGCTGTTGCTAAAAAAGCAAGCCTAGAAACAACTGCAGAAGGGTATTACTGGAAATCAAAAATTTATGCAGGTTTATCTAAGGATCCAGCTGCTAAATATCCAGATGCTGCTGAGAAATTATACAAAAGTTTAGAAGACTATATCAAGGCCGATCCTGAATTCACTTTTGCCATTAAAAGTGGACAAGAACCATTTTTTGAAGTGTATATTAAAAGCTTTAAAGATGGCGTAGCTGCTTTTGGAGAAAAGAAATGGAAAGATGCTGCTGCAAATTTTGGTAGAGGAGTGGAATTAAGTGATATCATTTTTTCAAAAGGTTGGTCTACGAATAAGCAACCATTTGATACAACAACATTAATGTATGCAGGTTATTCCAACCAAAATGCAGGTAATGATGACCTTACTATTAAATATTATACTAGAATGATTAATGCGAATATGAAATCGCCTGATCTATTAGATATGTATAAATTTGTATTGATTAAGTCAGCAGAGAAGAAGGACAAAGCCTTATTTGATCAATATTATACCATTTCAGAGAAGAATTATCCAGAAGAAAAATGGTTTGAATTTAGAGCAGATTACATTGATAAAAATTTGACAGCAGAGGAAAAAGTAGCTGCTTATGAAGCTCAAATTGCTGCGAATACGATCAATGAAACAGAATGTCAAATGTATGGTGACATGTTTATGGCTTCCAGAAACGTAGATGGTTTATCTGACGATAAAGCAAATTACTTCTTAGATAAAGCAGCGGATGCTTATATGAGAGCCTACAAATTGAACACTACAAACTTTGCTGCAGCTTTTAACGTAGGGATTAGTTATTACAACCAATACACTGTATTAGATGACCAATTTGGTAACAATATCAGAGCATTACAACAAATAAATTCGAATAAGCCAGTAGCTCCTAAAGATCCAAAGAAGAAATTGGCTTTTGATGCTGCATTTAAAGCACAGCAGGATTCTATCAAAAAATTGAATCTAGCCCTGGATGCACCAATGAAAGCAAAAGTGGACCAAGCCATTGAGTGGATCGAAAATGCCTTCAATATTATTAAGGATAAAGCAACCTTAAATAGAAATGAGAAGAATGTAGCCGCTAGATCAGTGGATTTCTTAGCGACTTTGTATGCAGCTAAAAGAGATAAAAACAGAGCCAACCAAAAGGTTTATAATGAGTTAGACGCTAAGTTTACCAAATACGATTTGTTGCACGACAAATACCAATAGATGATCATCATTGGTTGAATCCAATTCAATGACTTATATATATTAAAAGCCTTCCCAAACGGGAGGGCTTTTTTATTACTTCAAAAGGATACAGTCATTGTATAGTCCAAGCTAATCTCAACAAAGACTAGTAACAGGGTATTATCTGTAATATACTATTTAACATAATGTCAATTATAAGCAAATTAAATAGGTTTAAATCTATCGATATACTGTTTGTTCAATACAAAATAGGTTGTATTTTGTAGTATAAACATCTTTATGCCATTACATCCATCCAGAAGAAAATTTGTACAAGACGCTGGTTTAGCATCGATCGCTTTAAGTTTAAGTCCTCAGTTTATTAAAGCACAATCCAGCACTAAAAAAGACATCATTAAAATTGGTGTAATTGGTACTGGATTTCGTGGACAAGATCATATTGAATTAATGGTGCAACGTCCAGATGTGGTGCTTGTCGCATTTGCAGATCCGGATGAAAAGATGATGGCAGATGCCCAAAACATCCTAAAAAAGGCTGGAAAAACAGCTGCTATAGAGTATAAAAATGGCAAAGAAGACTATAAAAACCTACTTAAAAGAACGGATATTGATGCGGTAATCATCGCTACACCATGGGAATGGCATATCCCACAAGCTATAGAAGCCATTAAAAATGGGATTATTCCAGGCGTAGAAGTCTGCGGTGCTATTAATCTAAAGGATTGTTGGGATGTGGTGAATGCAAGCGAGAAATACAATATACCTGTGATGTGTTTAGAGAATGTATGTTATCGACGTGATGTATTGGCGGTCTATAATATGGTTAGAAAAGGCTTATTTGGGGAATTATTACACTTACAAGGTGGTTATGAGCATGATTTAAGGGGTGTTAAGTTCAATAATGGGATAACTGCCTATAATTCTGGGGCGGAATTCGGTGAAAAAGGATATAGTGAGGCAAAATGGAGAACAAACCACTCCTTATATAGGAATGGCGAATTATATCCAACCCATGGACTTGGGCCCGTTGCTATGATGACCGATATCAATAGAGGCAATCAACTAACAAGACTATCTTCTGTGGCTACTAAGGCAAGAGGTTTACATAAATATATAGTTAACCATCCACAAGGTGGTGAAAATCACCTTAATGCGAATTTAAATTTTAAATTGGGAGATATTGTAACAACGAGTATCCAGACCTATAATGGAGAGACAATTTTGCTAACACATGACACCAATTCTCCCCGTCCTTATAATCTTGGCTTTAGAGTACAAGGCACGCAAGGTTTATGGCAGGATTTTGCTGCTGGTCAATTTTCAGCGGGACATATCTATATAGAAGGACTTTCTCCTAAAGCGCACCAATGGGAAAACCCAGAAGCCTATTTAAAGCAGCATGACCATCCATTATGGAAGCGTTATGAGGCAGATGCCACTGGAGCTGGTCATGGCGGAATGGACTTTTTTGTAATCAATGCCTTCTTAGAGTGTATTAAAAGAGCCGTGCCGTTCCCAATGGATGTATATGATTTAGCAACTTGGTATGCGATTACGCCTTTGTCTGAGAAATCCATTGCAGAAAATGGTCAAGTACAAGAAATACCAGATTTCACCCGAGGTAAATGGAAAAACAGAAAGCCAGACTTTGCAATGGATGACCAGTATTAAAGTATTTGATTGAATACTTTCAATAATTGAATCTGGTTATTGGTACGGTCTAAATTTTGATCCGGTCTTTCTACGCGATAGTATTGATCTAATTCTAGAAAGTCTGTCAAAAATCGGAGTGCTTGCATATAAATGATACTTTGTCCTGAAAATGCAAAATGGTCTTTCTCAAAATTTGTCAAGAACTCCCCCATCGCTTCTAAGTAGCCTTCTTGTATAGCAGTCCATCTTTCCGGAAGCACTTTTATTTGATTTAAATCCTGACATGCTTCATTCACTGGACAGAGGTAGGTTCTACACATGTCACCGACATCACTCATAAAATAACCTGGCATAGTGGTATCCAAATCGATAACACAAATAGCTGCATCCTCCTTAAACAAGACATTGCTAATTTTTGTATCATGGTGTGTGACACGTAAATGCGCATCCTGATGTCCTGTAAAATGCAGCCATTGTTTTACATAAGCTTGGTGTGATTGTAAAAACAAGATGGCCTCTTTTGCTTGTGAAATCCTATTGGCATCTCCATGTATAAAAGCTTGTTCAAATTGATGGTATCTTAAAGCAAGGTCATGAAATTGTGGGATAGTGACTTTTAACTGCGCGATTGGGAATTCAATTAAACTAGCAGTGAATTGTCCAAATTGATTGGCAGCTGCTTTAGCTTGAGACGCAGTTGATAATACATCTAAGGCAATGCCGTTTATTTTTTTAAATGCACGATAGTGTTTCCCGGCCGATTCAATCAAGGTCTCCCCTCTTAAATTTGGCACCAAAAACGTAAATAATTGATCTGTTTGATTGGTATTGTAATACTGACCAATGGCATTAATATTATGATCAATCGCAAAAGGATCTTTAAAAACTTGGGTATTGATATTTTGTAGAATAAATTCACCTTGCACCGAACTTACTTCAAAAGTTTGGTTGATTAACCCTTGCGTTAATGGGCTAGCCGTCGCATTTCCCCATCCATATTGATCAAAAATTGATTGCATCATAATCTTGATAAATGTACAAAATTAACGGCTTACTGACTATCTTTAAGAACTGAATATTAATTGCATCATCACCATGGACAGAAGAAAATTTATCAATCTAAGTGGATTAGGGATCACCAGTTTTTCGATACCAAATTTCATCCAATCAAGGAATCCATCTAATTTAATTCAACCCATTGTAGCATCTACTTGGGATGCTGGTATCAGAGCCAATGTAGCAGCTTGGGAAGTGTTAAAAAATGGAGGTCATGCATTGGATGCGGTAGAACAAGGTGTGATGGTGACTGAAAATGAAATCAATTGTTGTGTTGGTTTAGATGCCAACCCAGACAGAGATGGTTTTGTTACTTTAGATGCTTCTATTATGGATCATGAATTCAATTGTGGTTCTGTTGCATTTTTAGAACGCATTAAACATCCTATTTCAGTGGCAAGAAAAGTGATGGAAAAATCACCCCATGTATTTTTGGTGGGTGCAGGTGCACAGTCATTTGCTTTGGCGAATGGGTTTAAATTAGAATCTGGTGCATTATCAGAAGAAGCGAATAAGAATTATAAAGCTTGGTTGAAAACATCCAATTACAAACCAATTGTTAACGTAGAGAAAAATCAATCTGTTACTTATAATGATCCAGCATTCAATGCGCCAACAAAATTAACAGATGGCGAATGGAATCATGACACCATTGGGATGATTGCATTGGATCAATTTGGCAATCTAAGTGGTAGTTGTACCACCAGTGGTGCAGGTTTTAAAATGCGTGGTCGAGTTGGGGACTCCCCTATTATTGGTGCGGGTTTATATGTTGACAATGAAGTGGGTGCAGTGGTTGCGACTGGTCAGGGGGAAGATGTGATTAGAGTGGCTGGCGCAAGTGCTGTTGTGGAATGGATGCGTCAAGGTAAAAGCCCAGAAGAAGCTTGTAAGCTTGTCGTTGAAAAAATTAATCGAATCAAAAAAGAAAAGGCAAAAGACATTCAAGTTTGCTTTGTAGCCATCAATAAAAAAGGAATAGTTGGTGCATACGCTTTACAAAAAGGGTTTAATTTTTCTGTATGCAATAAGGAAGGCAATATATTAAATGATGCAGGATATTTAATCTAACTGAAAAAGTTATGTCAAAAATTTTACTTGAAATTGCAGCATTTAGTATAGAAGCAGCTTTGAATGCTTTAAATGCAGGGGCAGACAGAATTGAATTTTGTGAAAATCCAATGGAAGGAGGTACTACGCCTTCTTATGGAAGTTTATTATTGTTATCTCAGTTAACCAAGCAGCCAGTCTTCCCAATCATACGTCCAAGAGGAGGAGATTTTTTATACACAGATAAAGAATTTCAGGTGATGCAAAACGACTTGATGGCTTGTCAGCAATTAGGTTTTAAAGGAGCAGTGATTGGACTATTGAATGCAGATGGAAGTATTGATACTAAAAGAACAAGTGCATTGATTCAAGCGGCAGGTAATATGGAAATTAGTTTTCATAGAGCATTTGATCGTTGTCAAGATCCCTTTTTGGCATTAGAACAATTGATTGATATTGGATGCAAAAGAATTTTAACAAGTGGTCAAGTGCCGAATGTTGGCCATGCCATTCCAATGATTCAACAATTGGTTGAAAAAGCAAATGATAGAATCATTATTTTACCTGGAAGCGGTGTGCGAGCGGATAATATTGCAACCATTGTTGCGCAAACAGGTGCGAAGGAAATGCATAGTTCTGCAAGAAAATCGATGCCTTCTAAAATGGCATTCAATCAACCAAGCATGCAAGAAAACATGCAGTATTTTGATGTAGATGTAGATGAAATTAAAGCAATGCTTTCAGCAATTAATACAGCATCCTAACCTTAATGGTCTCTTTGACTTCTTTTAATAGCGCCATGGCTTGCTTGGATAATTTACTATCCACATCTAGCACCACATAACCAATTTCATCATTTGTTTTTAAGTATTGACCAACAATATTGATCTTATTTTTAGATAACAATGTATTGATTGCGCCCAATACACCTGGTACATTTTTATGGATATGTAAAATACGATGAGCGCCATCTACTGGTGGTAAACTCAATGATGGGATGGTATGAGAACCATTGGAGACGCCTCTCTCCAAGTACTGGTATAATTTAATACTTACATCTTCTCCTATATTTTCTTGCGCTTCTTCTGTAGATCCGCCAATATGTGGTGTCAATAAGACATTGGATAAACCTTGTAATGGGGTGTTAAAAGCATCTCCGTTTTTTTCTGGTTCAATAGGGAATACATCTATCGCTGCACCAGCAATATGTTTTTCTTTAATGGCTTCTGCTAAAGCATCTAAATCCACCACTTCTCCCCTTGCATAATTGACTAAAATCGAGCCTGATTTAAATTGTTTAATCAATGCTTTATTAATCAAATTTTTTGTTTGGTTGGTCTCTGGCACATGCAATGAAATAATATCTGAACTACTCACAATTTCTTTAATCGATTTTCTTGCCTGCGCATTGCCTAATGGTAATTTCGTTTCAATATCATAAAATTGTACACGCATCCCAATTGCTTCTGCCATTACACTTAATTGTGTACCGATGTTGCCATAGCCAATGATGCCCATTGTTTTGCCTCTTAATTCAAAACTTCCCTTAGCCTCTTTATTCCAAATGCCATTGTGTGCTGCTTTGTTTTTATCTAAAATTCTTCGAATTAATAAAATGGAAGCGCCAATGACCAATTCAGCAACACTTCTGGTATTGCTATAAGGCGCGTTGTAAACTGCAATTCCTTTTTGTTTACATGCTTTTAAATCCACTTGGTTAACCCCAATGCAAAAGCATCCAATTGCTTGTAATTTTTTTGCACTATCCAATACCTTCTTAGAAATAAATGTTTTTGAACGAATGCCCAAAATATGCACGTCCTTGATAACTTTAATCAATTCTTCCTCGCTTAAAGCCCCAGCTACTTTCTTCACATCAGCATACCCTTGTTGTTTGAAGTATTGTACCGCTTTGTCACTTATATTTTCTAAAAAAAGTACTTTAATTCTATCTTTGGGATAGCTGGTTAGGTCAATTTTGCTCATGTTACAAAGTTAATTTAAAATCTGCGTTTTGACTTCAATCACAATATTTTATATCTATTATACGTTATATAGCTATACCCTATAAAAACTAACAGATGATCGTTCGATGCTTTTTATTGTTACAAATTTTATTACTGACTGCTTCCTGTGGATCAAGTCAGGGTCCCAATTATTTAGGCACTGCCAATAATTTCACTTATAATAAAATATCTACTGGAGAAAAGGAGCAATATGCCGAAGCGATTAAATTAAAGTACCAATCCATTTTAGGGAATAAAAATTTTAGCGGTCAAATTTTAGTCGCTAAAAATGGTGAAATCATTTTTGAAGATTACAAAGGTTTTGCCAATTATAAAACTAAAGATGCCTTAGTCGCAGCAACTCCTATTCATTTAGCGTCTGTCTCTAAAACCTTCACGGGTATGGCTGCCCTTCATTTATGGGAAAAGCATCAATTACATCTGAAAGCGTCTGTAGACGAATATTTGCCAGCATTTCCCTATAAAAATGTAACCATTGAAATGTTGTTATCCCATCGAAGTGGCTTACCTGATTATGCCATCTTCTTGGAGTCTAAACAATATAAATCAGTTAGATATAAAACCAAAAGAGGTCGATGGGCAAAGAAATTGGTATTGATAAAAAATGAAGCACCTTTTAGATCAGGTTTATATACCAACCAAGATGTCTTGGATTTTATGATTCAAAAAAAACCTGCTATTGTGGCTAATCCTGACCGTGTTTTTAAGTACTGCAACACCAATTACGTCATACTAGCCTTGATCATAGAAAAGATCACTGGTCAAGATTTCCCTACTTACCTGCAAGAAACCATCTTTAAGCCATTGAAAATGGAGCATAGTTTTGTAATGAGTCAGCAAAGTATGGACAAATACCTGCCCTCCTACAATGCACAAATGGTGCCTTATAAAATGGAAAAATACGATATGATTTATGGGGATAAGAACGTCTATAGTACGGCAAGAGACCTCTATTTATGGGATAAAGCTTTAACTGAAGGCCGTTTTTTACAAGCTTCCACTTTAGAGATGGCATATGAACCCAAAAGTCCTTCTAGTAAGTATTGGCATAATTATGGCTTAGGATGGCGTGTATTGGCAAAGCCTAACGAAGAAAAACTGATTTATCATAATGGATGGTGGCATGGTAATAATACCGTATTCACTCGATTAGTTGGTCAAACAGCAACCATTATCATTCTAGGTAATAAATACAACCGTGCCATCTATAAAGGCAAGGAGATTGCTGCTGTATTTACCGGAAAAGAGGATACGACCTCTTTGGTCGAGTAATTTGCCCTTTTTTGCCCATTTTTGACTTTTACCCCCTATTTTTGCAGACCTTAAACGAATCTAAACAGAAAACAAAAGAATAAGTATTGCTATGAAAGATCTTCTATTTTATGCCGTTCCGGCAATGGGTGTTGTAGGATTATTGTATACACTCTTGAAATTCAATTGGGTAACTAAACAAGACGCAGGTAATGACCGTATGAAAGAAATTAGCACTTATATCGCTGAAGGTGCAATGGCATTTTTGAAAGCGGAGTGGAAAATCTTAGGTTATTTTGTGGTCATTGTAGCCTTATTATTAGGGTTTATGGCTACTAAAAATGCAGAAAGTCACTGGAGTATTGCTGTCGCATTTGTAATTGGTGCTGTATTTAGCGCCACGGCTGGTTATATTGGAATGAAAGTAGCTACTAAAGCAAACGTAAGAACTGCACAAGCAGCTAAAACAAGTTTAGCGCAAGCATTAAAAGTATCCTTTACTGGTGGATCTGTGATGGGCTTAGGCGTATCTGGTTTAGCAGTTTTGGGATTAGGTGGTTTGTTCTTAGTGCTTAAACAAATGTTTTTTGTAAATGGCGACCCTTCTGAAATGCTAAGAACAATTGAAGTTTTAACAGGGTTTTCTTTAGGTGCTGAATCAATTGCATTATTTGCGCGTGTGGGTGGTGGTATTTATACCAAGGCTGCAGACGTGGGTGCTGACTTAGTAGGTAAAGTAGAAGCTGGTATTCCAGAAGATGATCCTCGTAACCCTGCAACCATTGCAGATAACGTAGGAGACAATGTGGGTGATGTGGCTGGTATGGGTGCCGATTTATTCGGTTCTTATGTTGCAACAGTTTTAGCTACTATGGTTTTAGGACAAGAAGTAACTGCAGTAGGTGGTGGTAAATTAGTAGATGCCTTTGATGGTCTATCTCCTATTTTATTGCCAATGATGATTGCAGGTGTAGGTATATTATTATCTATCATCGGCACTTTCTTTGTAAGAATAAGTGAGACCGCTGGTTTAAATACAGCAACAGTTCAAAAAGCATTGAACATGGGTAACTATGGTTCTATGATTTTAACAGCCATTGCTTGTTATTTTTTAGTGGGTTATATTCTTCCTGAAAACATGTCACTTCGTGGTATTGATTTTACAAGAAATGGTGTAATAGGTGCTATAGCAGTTGGTTTAATCGTAGGTACTTTAATGAGTATCATTACAGAATATTATACCGCTATGGGTAAGCGTCCAGTAATGAGTATTATTAAACAATCAAGCACAGGACATGCAACCAATATTATTGGTGGTTTAGCAATTGGTATGGAATCTACTTTCATGCCTATTATTGTTTTAGCTGCTGGTATATTCGGAGCATCTTATTGCGCAGGTTTATATGGTGTAGCGATTGCTGCTGCAGGTATGATGGCAACAACGGCTATGCAATTAGCGATTGATGCATTTGGTCCTATCGCAGATAACGCTGGTGGTATTGCGGAGATGAGTGAATTGCCTGCTGAAGTGCGTGAGAAAACAGATATTTTAGATGCGGTGGGAAACACAACTGCTGCAAGCGGTAAAGGTTTTGCTATTGCTTCTGCTGCATTAACTTCATTAGCATTATTTGCTGCCTTCGTAGGTGTTGCAATGCCAGACAATCAACATATTGATATCTATAAGGCGGATGTTTTAGCTGCTTTATTTGTAGGTGGAATGATTCCATTTATATTTTCTTCATTAGCTATTCGCGCTGTAGGTGAAGCTGCAATGGCCATGGTAGAAGAGGTTCGTCGTCAGTTCCGCACCATTCCAGGCATTATGGAAGGAACGGGTAAACCAGAATATGAAAAATGTGTTGCTATTTCAACTGAAGCTTCTTTAAAGAAGATGATGTTACCTGGTGCTATCACCATCATCTCTCCTATCTTAATCGGTTTCACAATGGGTCCTGAAGCCTTAGGTGGTTTCTTAGCAGGTGCTACTGTAAGTGGTGTGTTAATGGGAATTTTCCAAAACAATGCAGGTGGTGCTTGGGATAACGCAAAAAAATCTTTTGAAAAAGGTGTTGAAATCAATGGTGAGATGTTCTATAAAAAATCTGAACCACATAAGGCTTCTGTAACAGGAGATACAGTGGGTGATCCATTTAAAGATACATCTGGTCCTTCAATGAATATCTTAATCAAGTTAATGTCAATTGTATCATTGGTTATTGCGCCTAGTTTAGCGCAATTGCACCCAACGAAAGCAATGGAGGTTAAATCTCAAACAATGGAAATTTCAGTAATCAATACTGACTCTACTGCAGATATGAGTGATACTGCAACAACAGTAACAATTTCAGCTGATACAAAAACTTTGGTTCAAGCTTTACAAGAAGATGGTTTAGCGTCAAAAGATAATGTAAACATCCAAATTAAGGATGGCAAAATCACAGTAAATGGAACAGCTTTAACAGATGCACAAAACGAAAAATATGCTACTTACTTACAAAAGAAGTAGTTGAATTTTAGTATAATTTAAAAATCCCTCCAATTATTTGGGGGGATTTTTTATGATATCATAGCAAGGACTTGCTTGCCTCCCAATGCAAATAGCGCATCTAAAATACAGGCATTTTGAATAAACCCAGTGCTGCTATCAAATACTTGTTGGTACTTGAATTGATTGGTTGAAGTTTCAAAATTATTAGGCTTCATTGGATCTAGCCATTTCAATGATTGTTGGATAGATGTTTGCTCATTCGCTATATCAATGAACCATTTTGCTTTTAAATGCACCTTAGTCCAATTTTGTGTTGCCAATAAAAAATCATTGAGGTAGAGATACTCAATGGAATACAATTGTTCTAAACTATCTACATAATACTCAAAATAAGGTGCTCGTTTATAATTGATATAAATAGCCTTATAGTGTTGTGTCCTCCATGGGCTGTCGTATGCGATTTGAATTGCATTCATTGGGGTTTTCTGATCCCTTCCCCCTACAATTGGAATGGTTAAATGCAATGGGCCTTGTGCAGTTGCAATGACCATCCTATTTTTAAAACTCATTTTACTAAAAGCAGTCTTGCTGTCAAATACAATCTGTTCATGTGCTGCAAATACATGGTAATAGGATAAACAACCAAAATAATGTAGATCTGTATAAACCATGAATGCATTTTGTTTTGTAATTTTAATAAAATTTATCCATGAAGCAATTTAATTACGGGCTTTTATTTATTATACTATTATTAACAGCTTGTTCTGATCCACAATCTTTCGAATTCAAAGGACTACAAGATATTCAGTTAGAGAAATTGACCATGGGAAAAAATACAATTAGAGCTAATATTAAATACTATAATCCAAACGATTTTTCATTAGTTTTAAAACAAATAGATTGTAAGGTTTTATTGAATAATGGAAAGTTTACGCAATTAAAATTAGATACAAACTTTACAATACCTCCAAAAAAAGACTTTTTACTTCCAGCACAATTTGAATTTCAAATGTCAGACTTGGTAAAAAATAGCATGGAATTATTGTTAAACAAACCTGTGAAATTAAACATAAAAGGAAATGCAACTTTGAGTAAAGGTATGTTCACTAAGACAGTTCCTATCGACTATGAAACAACACAAAAATTAAATTTAGGTGCGGCATTGTCTGGAATGAAATAAAAATTGATTGATCCTTATTGATTCCAAGTAGATGGACTATCTCTCCACTCCATTAATGTACTTTGTGTATTAGCATCCACCAAACCTTTCTCCACTGCTAATTCAATTAGACTAGCATAATTCGTTAAGGAAACATATGGCACAGCAGCTGCTTTGAATGCATCTTCTGCAATCTGAAAACCATAATTAAAGATTGACACCATTCCTACTACTTCTAAACCCGCATTTCTTAAAACATCTACTACTTGCAAACTACTTTTTCCAGTAGAGATTAAATCTTCTATGACTAAAATTTTATTGGTATTGGCATAAGCCCCTTCTATCTGATTGCCCAAGCCATGTTCTTTTGGTTTTGGACGCACATAGATATAAGGTAATTTTAATTGGTCAGCTGCCATCGCACCCCAAGGAATACCAGCAGTAGCTACTCCAGCTAACATATCGGCCCCTTCAAATTTCTCGAAAATGACATTGCACATTTCGCTTTTTATAAAGTCACGGACATAGGGAAAAGAGAGCACTTTACGATTATCGCAATAAATTGGACTTTTCCATCCACTTGCCCATGTAAATGGGTCATTGGGGTTTAACTTTATAGCACTAACTTGTAATAGTTTTTCTGCGACAGCTTTTTCGTTTGTCATATCCTAGATTTGACACGAATTTACCGTCAAAAAGGCGATATTTTTGCAAGAGTTACTAAATACTATACACATTTTATGATGACACCAATTATTGCAGCTGGAGGCATTGTAGTCAACCCAAATAAGGAGATGCTTTGGATCTTTAGAAGAGGCATTTGGGATTTACCAAAAGGGAAACTAGATCTCAATGAAAAGATTGAAGCATGTGCTTTAAGAGAAGTCATGGAAGAAACTGGAATAAGCAATCTTGTTTTGGGCGACTTAATTTTAAAAACTACACATCGTTACCATGATATCTATTTTAATTCTGAAGTAGAGAAAACGACTTATTGGTACAAAATGTCAATAGATCAATTACAAGATGGAATTCCACAATCAGAGGAAGACATAGAAGCAATCGCTTGGGTGAAAAAAGAAGACCTTGCACCCTATTTAGCAAAAACTTATGATAGCATAAAGGAAGTGATGGAAGCTTTTCTTACTTCAATGCATTAATCACCACATCTGGCAAGAATGGAGAAGCATCACCCCCATTACGAATGATATCTCTAACAATGGTGGATGCAACTGAGGTATATTTTGGTTCTCCTGTTAAAAAGATCGTTTCTATATGGCGATCCATTGTTCTATTGGCGTCGGCGATTGTTTTTTCATATTCAAAATCACTCACATATCGAATCCCTCTTAAAATAAATTGTGCTCCAATAGATTGACAATATTTAATGGTTAGACCATCATAGGTCACAGCTTCTACTTTGGGTTCGTCTTTATAAATTTCTTCAAACCATTGTTTTCTTTGTTCTGCACTAAACATGGGATCTTTAGCGGCATTGATCCCTATCCCGACAATTACTTTGTCGAATAATGGAAGTGAGCGATTGATGATATCAATATGACCTAGTGTAACAGGATCAAATGTACCTGGGAATAAACAAATTCTTTGCTTCTGCATAATTTAAGGGTTGGTTCGTCCTGTTAATAAGTATAAACAAGCCATTCGCACAGCGACTCCATTTTCTACTTGATCTAAAATAATAGATTGTTGACCATCTGCCACATCGCTATCCATTTCGACACCTCTGTTGATTGGTCCAGGATGCATGATTACAATTTCTTTATTTAATTTTTGAAGTCTTGCTTTGGTAATACCGTAGGCTAAGTTGTATTCTCTTAAAGAAGAGAATAGAGGTTGATTTTGACGTTCTAATTGAATTCTTAGGACATTCGCTACATCGCACCAAGCAAGCGCTTTATCAATGTTATACTCCACTTGAATACCCATTGCTTCTTGTAAGTAAGTTGGAATTAAAGTAGGTGGTCCAGAAACCATTACCTCTGCACCCATTTTCTTTAAAAGATAAATATTACTTAAAGCAACCCTGCTATGCATGATATCTCCAATGATAGCCACTTTTAAGCCGGCAATTTTACCCAGTTGCTCTTGCATCGAAAATGCATCTAATAAAGCTTGTGTTGGATGTTCATTGATGCCATCTCCTGCATTGATAATTGGTGCATCAATATGTTTTGACAAATAATGTGGGGCGCCTGAAGCACTATGTCGCATGACGACCATGTCCACTTTCATGCTTAGGATGTTATTCACAGTATCCAACAATGTTTCTCCTTTCGCAGCAGAAGAATTGGATACAGTAAAATTGACTACATCTGCAGATAACCTGCGTTCTGCTAATTCAAATGAGATTCTTGTTCGGGTAGAATTTTCGTAAAAAAGATTAACAATCGTGACGTCTCTCAGCGTCGGAACTTTTTTAACTGGTCTCTGAAGGACTTCTTTAAATTGAGTTGCTGTAGATAAAATAAGTTGAATATCCTCCGTTTGGAGGTCCTTGATACCAAGAAGATGTTTGGTAGATAGTGCCATTAAAAAACAAAATTAATATATTTTATTGATCTAACAAGATTACATCGTCCACTCCGTCATTTTCTTTCCATCTAACTTTTACCTTAAAAGGGGTCAAAGTATCCATTTCCTTACCTGAAAAGTCGGGTTGGATAGGTAATTCTCTACTTGGTTTACGGTCTACTAAAACGCATAATTTTACTTTGGAAGGGCGTCCAAAAGCCAATAAAGCGTCTAAAGCGGCCCGAATGGTGCGCCCAGTGAATAAGACATCGTCTATCAAAATGACAGTTTTACCTTCAATACTAAACGGTAGATCCGTCTGGGTTGCAACATGCAATTCCCTTCTAATATCATCCCTATAAAAAGTAATGTCTAATTTACCATAAACCACCTGATCTGCAGGAAGTTCTTGGTATAAGGCAGCTACAATACGGTCACTTAAAAAAACACCTCTAGGTTGCAGCCCTATGATTACAGTATTATCCAGGCCCGGATGGGTCTCCAAAATTTGATGAGACAGCCTTTTGATAATGCTTGGAAGTTGTTGCTCACTGATTAGGATCATTCCTTAAAATTTGACTAAAAATACAGCTTTTTTGGATGTAAATTGCAGCTATGCTGTCCTTAAAAACACTCACACTTACTCAATTTAGAAATTATATTCAAAAGCAGTTTGAATTTGATACTAGAATTGTTGGTATTGTAGGTGCAAATGGAACAGGAAAAACCAATATTTTAGACGCTATCTATTACCTCTCTTTCACTAAAAGTTACTTTAACCGACCCGATGCGCAAAATGTCCATCATGCTTTTCAAGGGATGCGGGTAGATGGTCAATTTGATTTCACTGGAAATACAACTCAAGTCACTTGTATTTTAAGAGAAACAGGCAAGAAAGAATTTTATTTTGATGAACAGTTATATCCAAAGTTGTCACAACATATTGGAAAAATACCAACTGTGATGATTGCGCCAGACGATGTACAAATTATTACTGGCACAAGTGAAGAAAGAAGAAAGATGATGGATAGTTTGTTGTCACAAATTGATACTAATTATTTACGTTTATTGATACAATACAATAAAGTACTTCAACAAAGAAATAGCCTTTTAAAATGGTCTGCAGAACAAGGCACTATAGATGAAACTTTATTAGACACATTGGATCAACAGTTGGTGGAATATGGTACACCTATTTTTGAACTAAGAACAAAGCTATTGAATGAATGGCTACCCATAGTGCTTCGACTCTATGTATCGATTGCAGGTAATGCGGATGCAATTCAAATTCAATATCAATCCAGCCTTCAAAATAATCAGTTTAAGGATTTATTACATCAAGCTTTACCAAAAGATAAAGCCATGCAAAGAACCACTGTAGGCATTCATAAAGATGATTTAATTATTACAATACAAGAACAGTCTTTTAAACAAGAAGCATCTCAGGGGCAAAGAAAAAGTTTATTGTTTGCCATTCGATTAGCAGAATGGGAATTATTAAAAAAAGTAAAAGGTTTCTCTCCTATTTTATTGATGGATGATATTTTTGAAAAATTAGATGAACAAAGAATGGCCCATTTATTGGGTTGGGTAGCTACATCTACGGATGGCCCTGTGTTTATAACCGATACGCATAAGGCACGAGTAGCAGATCTTTTGGGTAGATACGTAGAAAATTTCCAACTGATTGAATTATAAAATAGTAATTTAGCAAAATGGCAACATTCAAAATTGGAGATGCATTAAAACAAATGGTGCAAGAGAATACCAAATTAAAAAATGGTATTAGAGCGGTTCAGATTGAAGCTGTTTGGGAAGAAATTATGGGGGTTACTGTTGCCAAGTACACTGACAAGATTTATATTTTTGATCAAAAATTATTCATACATACCAATGTTGGGCCACTTAAAAATGAATTGGGTTTTCAAAAAGTTCAAATTATTGAAAGGGTCAATGAAAAAATGGGTGAAAAAGTAATTACGGATGTGGTCATTAAATAAGTAAAGTATTGCTACTTTTTCTTTTCCAAAACATCTAGCATTAAGTCATTCATGGTAATGACGCCTTTAAATTCAATTTTATCAAAAACAGGTAAATACCTTGTTTTATAAACATTCATTAAAATCATACAACGTTCTAATTCTTCTTGTAATCCAATGACAGGTAAATCTTTTGTCATGATTTCTTTCACAGTGGTTGAATCTGAATGTCGTCCTTGTAGTTTAATTTTATGGGAATAGTCTCTTTCCGACATGATACCAAGAAATTGATTGTCCTCCATGACCACTACATAACTTAAATTTTCGGATTGCATAATGGTTAAAGCATCCAACACTGGTGTAGTTGAAGCGACAATATTAAAATGGGGTCCTTTTTTTTCTAATATTTCTTTAATTTTTGACATAATGCTAAATTTAGGTAGACTTGTTTTCCTAAGTTACGATTTAAATCAATAGCACTAATGACCTATTTTTTTAGGAAGTCTATATAGCTTTGCTTCTCCATAATCCTTGATCCATTCATAATCACTACAGTTGGCCAAACCCTGGCGGCAGTCTTGATCATGGTCATATCCCCTATTAAGATTGGAATATTGAGGTTAAGTTGCAATGCATTTGCTTTATCAGCAGTGATTAAATAGACCTGCTGGTTTTTTTGTTGGATTGTGGAAATAAGCATTTCCCATGGAACAGAGGAATCTATATTTCCAGCAAAAATAAGTACATAAGGATTATTAGAGTTAAATAATTCTTCTGTCGTATCTATATTATTGATGGTGAACAAACTAAAATCAACAATTTTAGCCACTAGGCCATTGCCTTTTTGAATCAATACTTCCTTACGATCTTGGTACACATAAGTACTATCAAAATCTGTTGGAAATTGATTGATATCAAATTGAACATTTTTGCCATCTTTTTTGAAAGACATTTGAATGGATACACTGTCAGGCACTGCACCTTCTGGCGTTTTCATTTGTTCCTGAATATCATTGCCTCTTTTATATGGTAAGCAGTCAACGAATGGTAGATGCTGTAACACATAGTATTGGCCATAACCCACTGCCCCTGTTGATAGTATTAATAAAAATATACCCAATGCTTTATGCAAATTGCTCTTTACTTTCTTGTGGTTAAAGAGTAAGATGATGATGGCAAACATCAATACCAAATCTTTAATGAATGACACTTTAGGAGTTAACGGAATACAATCTCCAAAACAACCACATGTCTTAATTTTACCAGAGAACAAAGCATAACCAGTAAGAAATGTAAAGAATATAATTAAACCTAATAACAACCATAAGGTTTGTTTATAAGGAAATTTAATTAACAACGCGATACCTGCAACAATTTCAAGGGTATTCATGCATAAGGCAAATACAAGACTGTAATCATCTAAAAAAGCAATCCCCCAAACTTCAAAGAATTCTTGCATTTTATAACTCAAACCTAATAGATCATTGGCTTTGATTAATCCAGAGAAAATAAATAAAAGTCCTACAGACCATCTTAAAATTTTCAAAAATGCTTGCATAGAATTAATGTTTTCCTTCTGAAATTTGTATTAAAGCAAAAGTGGCGTAATTTAAGATATCTACAAAATTGGCATCAATGCCTTCGCTGATTAAAGTCTTACCATCATTGGTCAATATTTGTCGAATGCGCAATAGTTTTACCAAGATTAAATCAGCATAGCTTTCTTGACTCATGTCACGCCAAGCTTCACCATAATCATGGTTTTTGTCCATCATGGTAGATTTAGCAAAATCTATATTTTGTTGATATAAGCTTTGAACTTGATTAACAGGCATATCTTCTACCTTAGGGTCATCTAATTTTAATTGTATCAATCCAATTACAGCGTAATTGATAATGCCCTTAAATTCATCTTGTATGCCGTCGTCTATTTTTTGAAAGCCTTTATCTTGAATGGTTCTAATTCTTAAAGCTTTTATAAAAATCTGATCTACCACCGAAATGATTCTTAGCACACGCCATGCAGTACCATAATCTTTGGTCTTCTTAATAAAAATATCGCTGCAAGAAGCGATTGCTTGATCATATTGTGCAGAAGTTTGACTCATGAAATAACAACAAATTACACGGTTAGTTAATATCTTTGAACAGTTGCAAGATAATCAATAAGGCCCTTAAATTAAAACTATGTTTAAAATCCATTTAAAGGATACGGTACT
>CAMBDE010000016.1 GCA_945865295.1 Chitinophaga pinensis
GGCGAAGATCGTCCTTTAAATATGATCTTGGATGATGGTGGTGATTTAACCAATATGGTATTAGATAAGTATCCTCAATTTGTTGCAGGTATCAAAGGTTTAAGTGAAGAGACAACAACTGGTGTACACCGTTTATATGAGCGTATGGCTAAAGGTACTTTACCAATGCCTGCAATCAATGTAAACGATTCAGTAACTAAATCTAAGTTTGATAATAAATACGGTTGTCAAGAATCATTGGTGGATGCGATTCGTCGTGCGACTGATGTGATGATGGCTGGTAAGGTTGCAGTAGTTGGTTCTTACGGTGACGTAGGAAAAGGTTCTGCGGCTTCTTTACGTGGTGCTGGTTGTCGTGTAATGGTGACTGAGATTGATCCTATCTGTGCATTACAAGCTGCAATGGATGGTTTTGAAGTGAAGCGAATGATTGACGCGGTGAAAGAAGCAGATATCATTGTAACAGCATCTGGATGTAGAGACTTGATCAACGAAAAGCATTTTAGAGTGATGAAGGATAAAGCAATTGTTTGTAATATCGGTCACTTTGATATTGAAATTGATATGGCTTGGTTAAACCAAAATTATGGTCACACTAAAGACACCATCAAACCTCAGGTAGATTTATACAATATTGATGGTAAGGATGTAATCGTTTTAGCAGAAGGCCGTTTAGTAAACTTAGGTTGTGCAACTGGTCACCCATCTTTTGTGATGAGTAACTCTTTCTCTAACCAAACTTTAGCTCAAATTGAATTGTGGACAAACCATAAGAACTACGAAAATAAAGTGTACGTATTGCCTAAGCATTTAGATGAGAAGGTAGCACGTTTACACTTATCTAAAGTAGGTGCACAATTAGACGAATTAACAGAAGAGCAAGCAGCTTATTTAGGCATACCTAAAGCAGGTCCATTTAAGTCTGACGCTTACAGATACTAGTCTTTAAAGACAAAAAGAAATAACAATTTCTTCCTAATTACCCATGTTGATTTTATCAGCATGGGTTTTTTATTTTCAGTACCTTTAATGACCGAATAAAAATAACATTATGGTCTTCAAAAAAAATAGCCTCTTCTTAATAGCATTATTAACAACATGCAGTATCCAAGCACAAGAAGTAAAACTTATCCCAGAACCAAGTGCAATACAAATTGGCAATGGAATATTTAAGTTGCCAAATCAAATAACGATTCAAGTACCTACTGCATTTGAAGAGATCGGAAAATCAATGAGTGCCAGATTGAATACAGTGACAGGGAAAAAAGCAATCCTATCTAATCAAAAGAATGCCACCATCCGTTTTGAACAAGTAAACAACAATGCCTTAGGCAAAGAAGGCTATCAATTAATAATTAATGAAAAAGGCATTCATGTAAAAGCACAAACTTATGCAGGTGCATTCTACGCCTGGCAAAGTATTTTGCAGTTATGCCCTCCAGCTATTTATGGCAATCAAATAGATAAAACAATCAGTTGGACCCTACCCTATGTTCAAATCAATGATGTTCCAAGATTTGAATGGAGAGGATTTATGTTGGACGTGAGTCGTCATTTTTTTACAGTGGCAGAAGTGAAGAAGATGATAGATGAAATGGCGATGTATAAATTGAATAGATTACATTTTCATTTAACCGATGACAATGGATGGAGAGTTGAAATTAAAGCTTTGCCAAAATTAACCTCTGTGGGGGCATGGAGAGCCAATCGAATTGGTAAATGGCATAATATTACGAAGCCTGCTCTAGAAGAACCAAAAACCTATGGTGGATTTTATACGCAGGAAGATATTAAGGAATTAGTCGCTTATGCAAAAACAAAGAACATTGAAATCATGCCAGAGATTGATGTGCCTGGTCATAGCATGGCATTCTTAGCTGCCTACCCGCAACTAAGCACAACCCCAAATTATCCTTACCAAGTCAATGCAGGGGATGATTTTATAGATTGGTCTGGAATGAATGGACATATCACTGCAAAAATTGATAACAACTTAGACCCTTCTAAAAAAGAAGTCTACGATTACTTAGATATCATTTTTGGAGAATTGGCTACCCTATTCCCATTTGAATACATGCACATGGGGGGTGATGAAACTGCAAAAAATAATTGGGCGAAAAGTGAGGACATCAAAGCATTGATGCAAAAAGAAAATTTAAAAAACCAGGAAGAAGTGCAAAGCTATTTTGTACGACGTGTAGAAAAGATCATGCAATCCAAAGGAAAAAAATTAATGGGATGGGATGAAATACTAGAAGGCGGATTGGCACCTGAAGCTGCAGTGATGAGTTGGAGAGGTGTTAAAGGTGGTGCGGAAGCTGCCAAACAAAAACACCCTGTAGTCATGAGCCCTAGTTCACATAATTATCTGGACTATTACCAAGGAGAAGCCACTGCGGAAGGTGCTGTGTATGCGGGATTAAGAATGAAGAAGACGTATAGCTTTGAACCAGTTCCAGAGGGCGTAGATGAAAAATATATTTTGGGCAATCAAGGTAATTTATGGAGTGAGCAATTGCAAAATATTAGAAACCTAGAATACATGGCTTGGCCAAGACTCATGGCCATTGCCGAAGTGGCATGGTCCCCAAAATTGAGCAAGGACTGGAATAAATTTACAAAAAAAGTAGAAAGTCATTTTGCCATCTTAGATACCCTTAAAATTAAATATGCAAAAAGCATCTATGATCCAATTGTTACAACAACTTTAAATACAAAAGTAGAATTGTTTGCAAATATGGAAGGTGAAGTGGGTGGATTAGATTTTTATTATACTATCGACGAATCCATGCCAGACCAATATAGTAATCCTTTTATACAAGCTTTCCTAATTCCGGAAGATGTAACCATATTAAGAGTGATTAGTTATAGAAATGGGAAGCCAATTGGTAAGCTGTTGAATATTCCAATCAGTTCTTTAAAGCAAAGAGCTGTTAAAGTCTTGTAAAACGAATATGTTTAAAAAAAAGTGCCCCTCAATTTTTTTATGTTGCCTACTTGGGTCTTTCTTTTTTACCCCAAATATATTTGCACAAAATAAATTGATTCAAAAATTAGAAGACGCCGTTACCGGAAAATCTACCTCGATGGTGGATAGTACAAAGATTAATTTGAACAATCAAATTAAAACACTGCAATCCTATACAGGCAAACGCATTAATGCTATTGTAATTAAACAGTATAATTTAGCAACTAGCATCGATGCCAATGTCTCTAAGCTTAAGGATGTTTTTACAAAAATGGGAAATGCATTGCAATCAAACACCAATAAAAAACGAATTGAAGAAAATCTGTTTTTTAAAGAATGGGATGTATTTGATCCCTCCATCATCGCCTACAATGAAAAATGGCTTAGAGATTTAATTTATATTCAAGATGCTAAAATAACAGCTACTATTACACCCTACGATACCAATCAAGTGGATATTCTAGTAGTTACTAAAGATTTATTTAACTATGGCGGAGAACTGTTGATTAATAATAAAAATGCTTACTCAGCTAAAATCAATAATATCAATTTTTTGGGTACTGGAAATAGTGTACAATTGATTCAAAATTTTGAAAATGAGAGAAACCCAAAATCAGGATGGGGATATGATGTTGGTCTGAGCAATATTTTTGGCAGCTTTATATCTATGAATGCGGGGGTGAATCAATTTGGGAATAATCTAGCCAACAATTTTTTATCTGCCAGAAAAAACTATATCAGTATTCAAAGACCCATCCTACATCCAAATAGTAAATGGCTTGGCGGAATGGAATATTTAGAGACTATCAATGAAAATGTTTTTCCTGGAAAATGGGACTCGATCTTTGACCAGCAGTTGAACTATAATTTAAAGCATACAGATATTTGGGTTGGATATCAAATAACAAAGCAATATAAACGAACGAACATAAATGAATACAGACAGTTTATTCAATACAGACATCTTGAAAATAATTTTAAAGAAAGACCAGTTGATTATTTATTGCAATTAGACAGGAACTATCAAAATCTAAAAGCAGACTTGATTTCCTATACCCTTGTTAGACAATCCGTTTATCGGACAAGGTATTTATATGGCTTAGGCAGGTACGAGGATTTACCCATTGGTCAATCCTTAACATGGACAACTGGTAGATATGAAATAGAAAAAGACAAAGCAGCATATCTTGGTTTTAAGTTTGAGCAATATCAACTTTCAAAAAAAGAAAACTATATTCATACCATTGCCAATATTGCAAGTAGTTATATCAACAAGTCATTACAAGACATTCGATTTCTTACAAGCTTAGAACAATTTAGTAAATTAAAGTACTTGAACAATGGTCTTGGTTATAGACGAATTTTAAACTTAAGCTTGACGCAAACTTTGAAAAATAAATATAATGATGCTTTAAGAATCAATAGTATTTATGGCATTCCCCAACTCAATAGAGAACAAATAAAAGGAGGCACGCGTTTATCGGCCAACTGGGAAACGGTATTCTATAATAACCGTCCATTATTGGGCTTTAAGTCTGCCCCATTTGTATTCGGGAATCTAACTTATATAAGAACTTTAGGCGACCCCATCTTAAAAGGGGATATTTATACTGCAATGGGTTCTGGCCTGAGGGTAAGAAATGAGAACATTGTTTTTGGAACCATTGAACTAAAAGGATTCTATTTCCCTAGAACCAATCAGCAGCTAAGTCCATGGAATTTTAGCCTCATTACCAATTTAAGGTACAAGTACAATTCAAATATTGTTGAGAAGCCAAATTATGTTGAAATAAACTAATTTTTAGCCTTCTTAACTCAACCATTTAAGCCTAAAATTGTTATTTATTTTATGGTTCAAGCTTACAATTTTTTAGCCAGCTGGCAGTTATTTCCAGAGAAATGTGATTTCGAATACCAAACAGTTCCCAAATCGGGTAATTATAAAATCGAGACGGTTACGAATGGCCATTTATTGAGTTTTAGCCACAATTGGGTCAACTTAGAAAACGATGCATTCTATGCGCAATATCAAGTGAACCCGAATGGTCAACCAATGGCTTTTGACAATACCGAATTAGCCAATACCATTAGCGCCGAAATCAACAATGCCTCTTGCTTAACTGTTCAATTTTTTAAGGAGGATATACTCAGCCTTAAAGTGGTGCACGAAATTTTATCAAATGGATTTTTAAAAGTAACGCATGAGGGTTTCAAAGAAGATCAAAGCCCTTTCAAAAATATCGAAGTCTACCATAAGCAATTAAGTGTATTACCTTATGCCTCTTCTGCAGGTAGCGTAGCTATTCGTCCAACAAAAGAAGGGGTCATCAAGCATAAGGCACTCTCTGCAATGGAGGACCAAACGAATATGCAGCTCAATCAAATTAAAGAGCAAATTGAATTACTTGCAAGACAAGCTCAGGAAATTCGTAAAAGAAAAGAATTGAGCATGATGATTTACGAAGCAAAAATTACATTTAAACCACAGATTGGACAGATATACCATGTGTATGAAAAGCAAGACGGATCGCATGTTTTGTCGATGGTCGCACCTCATGAATGGGGCGGTGGCGCAGGACCTTTTGCACAATTTATTGCTACCGTAAAATTATTAGCAGATCACACTTGGATCGAAGTAGCAATTTAATACCCGTACTTTTCTAAAATTACATCTACCTTTTTTTCAACTTCTGCATCTTTTAATACAGGCGGTGCATGGTGTGGTTTGATGGTCGCATCAAATACCAATGGCCCTTTTGCACCCCAATGCTTATTTGTTGTAAATGCATCAATGGCTTCTATATCATGAGAAGGATTGGTTCTTGTAAATGCAGCCCATAAGAAATTATTTAAATCGCTTGCCATCCATCTTGGATCTTCCGTTCTAATCATCATCACAACGCCTTCTTGTTCGAGCAATGCTTCACCCTGCCCTGCTAATACAGTCTGTAAAGCATTTGTATTATACGCAATTGCATTGACTGCAATCACACCTGGCATGACCAGGCTTGCATCCATATTTAGATTCAGTAATCTTTGAGGAACAGTTTTTGCTAAAGTTCTTTTGAGATCTCCATATGCAGCAATTACTACTTTAGATCCTGAATTTAAACCCTCGCCAGAATAATCTAAAGTATCCATCGTGGTTTTAGTGTAAAAATGGATGTCATTACTAAGGTCTAATCTTGATAAAATATATTCAAAATATGCCTGCACACGATGGGTCGATATTTGATTGGTATCGTCCGCAGTGATAAAAACAAATTTGGCTAAACTTAATTGACCTGTGCCTAAAATATGATTGGCAATGGTTAAAATTTCAGCCGGTTGTTTGATGGTTAAATAAGGCGTGTACCTTTCACTACCAATCGCTAATAATAATGGATGCACGCCTGCAGCGTCTACTGCATGCACTTCTTTCAATCCAGGAATTTCATTGGACACAGCTGCCCCAGTCATAGCATGTATCAATTGTCCAAAACTCGTATCCTCTTGTGGTGGCCTTCCAACGACGGTGAAAGCCCAGATGGCATTTTTACGCGCATACACTTTATGTACCCGCATTAAAGGAAAACTATGCTCTAAACTATAATACCCTAAATGATCTCCAAAAGGACCTTCTGGTTTATTCTCCCCTGGATAGACTTCTCCAGTAATTACAAAGTCGGCATCTGTACTCAAACAGAACCCATCTTTATAAGTATATCCAAATCTTTTACCTGCAAGTACGCCTGCAAAATTCATTTCACTTAATCCTTCAGGCAAAGGCATCACAGCAGCGACACTATGAGCTGGAGGTCCGCCTACAAAACAACTTACTTTCAAAGGCATGCCTTTTTTGTTGGCCTTTGTTTGATGCACCCCAATCCCTCTATGCAATTGATAATGCAAACCAATTTCTTTATCTAGCTCGTATTCATTACCAGTTAATTGAATACGGTACATGCCTAAATTACTATTTGCAATGCCTGGCTTATCTGCATCTTCTGTATACACTTGTGGTAAAGTAACATAAGCACCTCCATCCATGGACCAATGTTTAATCAATGGTAAATCACTAATTTTTATTTCTTCGTATGTGACTGGCTGACTGATTGGATTTTTTTTAGGCAATGCATTGATCGCAGCTGGCAATGCACTTAATGCAGCCAATGGATTTTTTAATGCAGCAACAGGATCAATTTTGATTTCAATTAATTTTTTCACCTGTGGTAAAGTATCCCTGAAAATAAATTCACTTCTTTCTAATGTGCCAAAAATATTGGAAGCTGCCCTGAACTTAGATCCTTTTACATTTTCAAATAAAATGGCTGGCCCTTTTTGTTCATGGATGCGTAAGTGGATGGCTGCCATTTCCAAATGAGGATCTACTTCCTCCTTAATTCGGAGCAATTGTCCATTGCGCTCTAAATCCAATAAACAAGCTTCTAAATTAGAATAAGCCATGAGGTGATAATTGAGATGCAAAATTAACTTAAATTTGCTCATGACTCATTTAAGTGTAAACATAAATAAGATTGCGACCCTAAGAAATAGTCGCGGCGGCAATAACCCAGATCTAGTAAAAGTGGCTTTAGATTGTGAACGTTTTGGCGCCCAAGGCATCACGGTGCATCCAAGACCAGATGAAAGACATATTCGTTATCAAGACGTTTATGATTTAAAGGAAAAGATACATACAGAGTTCAACATTGAGGGCAATCCAAAAGAACAAAAATTTGTTGACCTTGTGTTGACAACCAAACCAGCACAGGTGACTTTGGTGCCCGATACCTTGGGGCAATTAACCAGCGATCATGGTTGGGATACTATTACAGAACAAACTTTTTTAAAAGAGATCATTGCGGTGTTTAAAAAAGCAGGCATTCGTGTCTCTATCTTTGTAGACCCGAATGAAAAAATGGTAGAAGCTGCTGCAACAACAGGAACTGATCGCATAGAATTATATACCGAAATGTATGCAAAGCAGTTTGCTGCAGGAAATAAAGAAACTGCTATTGCACCCTATATAAGCGCTGCAGCCTTAGCAAAAAAATTAGGATTAGGTATTAACTCAGGACATGATTTAGACAGATTCAACCTACCTTATTTAATTCAATCTATTCCAAGTATTGACGAAGTAAGTATTGGGCATGCATTGATTAGTGATGCTTTATACCTTGGACTGGAAAACACCATTCAACTGTATAAGCGCGCTCTAGGATAATTTAAAGTATCTGAATTAGCTCATAATTAAGGCTATAAGAGGCTATTTGATCTCTATTTGATCCCTATTTAAACATGAATTTGTATCTTGCATCAAATACATTTTATGGCCAACCAACCAATTGTAGGGATTATCATGGGAAGTGACAGTGATTTACCTATCATGCAGGCAGCTGCAGATATTTTAAAATCTTTCAATATTCCTTTTGAATTAACGGTGGTTTCGGCACATCGCACACCAGATCGTATGATCGAATATGCAAAAACAGCACGAAGTAGAGGCTTACAAGTAATTATAGCAGGTGCTGGCGGCGCTGCACATTTGCCAGGCATGGTGGCCTCCTTAACTAGTTTGCCCGTAATTGGAGTACCTATCAAATCGACTAACTCTGCAGATGGTTGGGATTCTATTTTATCGATATTACAAATGCCAGGTGGTGTACCCGTTGCAACGGTGGCATTAAATGCCGCTAAAAATGCAGGTTTATTAGCCGCTCAAATTTTAGGTACGCATAACGAAACGATTGCTTTGGCAATGGACGATTACAAATCAAAAATGGAGACTGAAGTATTGGGAAAAGTAAATCAATTGAAAACAAATTGGGAGAATCAATTTGACGCTTAGTCAAACTTAATGATCCTAAATTTCGACTCCAAGCCTTTAGAATATTCCATGATGGTGTCTATCCAGGATACATCATATTGACCTACCCATTTAGAAAAATGTTCTTCGCGTTCTTGTAAATTATCTTGCGGAAATAATTCTTTTTTAATGCGATGTATGCGTTGTATAGCAACAGTTTGCTTGCGTCTTTCGGCACGTACCATTTTCTTTTCTAATGCTAATAATTTCGCTTTTGCTTGCTGCGCTAGATTTTCGGCATGTGTCCCTAAAGTAGCGTCTACTTTTACTGCTTCATTTTTGATCGTCGTATATAAAGTAGTTAAGTGATTGATTTGATCCTGTAAATCCAATGCTTGTGATGCATGTTTTTTTACATAGGTAATTTCTAATTCAAGAATTGGCTTGAATAAATCTTGTTCATCGAACTTCATGGCAGCCCATTGTTCAGCTTGCTTTTGACGCATCAATAAAAAAGAATTTCTAAGTTGTAATAAAGGATAGTGCACATCCACTTGATCAAACACATTCTTTAATTCCATCCAGTAGGCTAACTCTCCACCTCCTCCAACAAAAACCACACCAGGTAAAATTGTTTCCTGATAGACCCCTCTTAAAATCACATTAGGACTGAATCTTTCTGGGTATTGATGCAATTGGGCAATGATTTCTTTTTGTGAAAACTTTAAAGCGGTGTCCACTACTATATATGTTTCCCCTTGCTTTTCGATTCTTCCTCTAATACTGTCTTTTAAATAAAATAAATTAATAGAACGGCCTGCGGATTGAACATGGTAGTCTTTTGATAAAGCAGCAATCGCTGGCTGTATAGCATCATGAGAAAATGCTGTCAATAATTCTTTTTCCATCACTGGAATAAATGCCGCTTTAAGGGCAGCATCATCTGGCTGTAAAACCAACAATCCTTTTGATCCAAAAAATGCATGCACAAAAGACAATGTGGCCTCACTAATGGTTTTACCTTTCTGATAGGCGTCTTTTAAAATCTCCAAAGCTTGTTGACCTTGAGGAAGTATGGACCAGTAGCTTTCTAATTGTTTTAATAAGCGTAATAAAGCATCATCCACTTGCATTCTTCCAATAGCACCAGTTTGTTTGGTCACCCATTGGCATTTCTTATGGTCTAAATTAAATGCACCTACTTCGTCCAAGTCCGCATCTTCGGACCCCATATAATACACTGGCACAAAATCATATTCAAGAAATGTTGCTTTTAAACTAGCAGCTAGTTGAATAGCATGTATAATTTTATAAAAAAAGTACAAGGGCCCCGTAAATAAATTCGGTTGATGTGCCGTGGTCACCACAAAAGTGGTATCCTTTTTTAACAATACAATCTGATCATTGACTGCTTTTTCTTGTGGAAGATTGCTGTATTGTTTTGTCAATACATCAAACAATAAGTTTCGATTGATCGGATATTTTTTTCGGCCTTCTATCGCTGCTTTGTAACCATCTACATTCGGCGCATATTGCACAAAATCAATCGCCTTGCCTTTACCCTCTAAATAATCATTGATTAATGTAGAGAATACATGTGTTGAACTAAATGGGATATGCATACTGCTTTGAGACATCGTCTGCAAATTTCGGGAAAAATGCATTGATAAAGGCATTTTATTCAATATTGAAAGAAAAATAATACTTTTATAAGGCGAAAGATTGCTCGCTTAAAACTAGCCCCTATGGAAACCTACGGTAAAATTCTTGTTATTGCTATGCCCCTATTTCTGTTATTGGTACTATTTGAAAAATGGTACGGATGGCGCAAGGGCAATGATACCGTTAGAACAATGGATATGATATCGAGTTTAAGCTCGGGGGTGACTAATTCAACGAAGGATGTTTTAGGACTTAGCATTGCTATTATTAGTTATAGTTGGTTGGTGGAAAACCTTACAATTTATCAAGTGAAGTCTAGTTGGATGCTTTATGTGATTGCATTTTTGGCTTTAGATTTTGCTGGCTATTGGGTGCACCGTCTAGCACATACCGTAAACTTTTTCTGGAACAACCATATCGTACATCATAGTAGTGAAGAATTTAATTTAGCCTGTGCATTGAGACAAAGTATCTCGGTTTATTTTAGGATTTATGCCTTTCTATTAATACCTGCAGCTATGTTAGGTGTGCCGCAACAAGTGATTGCAGTGGTAGCCCCTTTACATTTATTTGCGCAATTTTGGTACCATACACAACATATCAATAAAATGGGCTGGCTAGAATATGTTATTGTTACACCCGCACATCACCGCGTGCACCATGCGATTAACCCAGAATATTTAGATAAGAACTATGGTCAGATATTTATTTTCTGGGATCGTATGTTTGGCACTTTCCAAGAAGAAACACCTGCAATCCCTGCTGTATATGGCGTAACAAGACCAGTGCGTACTTGGAATCCCATCAAAATTAATTTTATGCATCTATGGTTATTGATGCAAGATGCTTGGCACACACAAAACTGGAAAGATAAATTGCGTGTATGGTTGATGCCACTAGGATGGAGACCGGCAGATGTGATTGAAAAATATCCTGTTTACAAAATTGAAGATGTATACCAATTCGAAAAATATGATACCCCTGCACCTAAAGGCATGATTGTTTATTTATGGATTCAACTATTTTTTCTACTCTTAATTGTAAGTTATTTATTTGGCAATGTATCTAGTATAGGATTAACCAATATGATGTACTATGGTTTATTCGTTTTTGCACAAGTATATGCTTTAACAGAATTCATGGACCGCAATCCAAGGGCATTGATTTATGAAATAGTGAAGAATATGATTTGTGTTGGAGGCATCCTTTATTACGGAGGATGGTTTGGACTACAAAACTATTTTAGTGCGAGTAGCTATATCTTAATGGGTTATTTTTTTGTTAGCACAGCAACTGTAGCTGCATTTACTAGTCAACTAAATCGCCCTCTAAATCATAGTCGTACGCTTTCGTAATTTTTACCATTACAAAATCACCTGGCTTCAATCTTTTCTTGGTATTGATCACCACTTCGTTGTCTACCTCCACACTATCAAATTCAGTGCGGCCTAAATAACGACCAGCTTCTTTTTTGTCCACCAATACTTTTAAGATCTGCCCTTCTTTGGATTGGTTGATTTCAAGGCTAATCTCCTGTTGTACTTCCATGATCTCTTCTGCACGGCGTTGTTTCTCTGCTGCAGGCACATCGTCTACTAAGTCATGGGCACTTGTATTTTCTTCGTGACTATAAGTGAAGATGCCCACACGATCGAATTTATGCAATTGTAAAAAGGCCTTTAATTCTTCTATGTCTTCCAATGTTTCGCCAGGGAAGCCGGCAATCAATGTGGTACGAATAGCAATACCCGGCACACGCTTTCTGATTTCATGAATCAATTCGGTCATCTCCTCTCTTGTAATATTACGACGCATGGCTTTTAGCATATTATTGCTTGCATGCTGTAATGGAATATCAATGTAGTTGCAAATATTATCGCGCTTACGCATGGCGTCCAAAATGTCTAGAGGAAATTTAGAAGGATACGCATAGTGTAAACGGATCCACTCCACGCCTTCAATATCTGCTAACGCGTGTAATAATTTAGGCAAGGCACGCTCTTTATAAATATCCAATCCGTAATAAGTTAATTCCTGCGCAATCAACATCAATTCTTTCACTCCTTTTTTAACCAAGCCTTTTGTTTCGTCCACTAATTGTTCAATTGTTTTACTGACGTGTTGTCCTCGCATTAATGGAATCGCACAAAAAGAACAAGTACGGTTACAACCTTCACTAATTTTTAAATACGCATAATGCTGCGGCGTGCTTAATAAACGCTCTCCCAATAATTCTGCTTTATAGTCGGCATTCAATTGATTCAAGATCAAAGGCAATTCCATGGTACCAAACCATGCATCTACTTCTGGTATTTCTGCAGCCAGGTCGCCTCTGTATCTTTCACTTAAACAACCCGTCACATAAACCTTATCTAATTTACCTTTCTTCTTTAAAGCCACTTGGTCTAAGATGGTATTCACACTCTCCTCTTTTGCTTTGTCTATGAATCCACAGGTATTCACTACCACAATATTATGGTCTAACTTTTTATTTTCATGCACCACGTCAATATCATTGGCCACTAATTGACCACTCAGCATTTCACTGTCCACCAAGTTTTTACTACAACCTAGTGTGATGATATTGACCTTGTTCTGCTTTAAAGTTTTTGACTTCATAAAATAGGTTTAACGAATCCGATTCGTAAGTTTTTTATTTATTGACTTCGTTGGTGAAGTGGAATGTAATGTCTGGATTATTCGTGATCTCTGTATTTAAGAACCACTCACTTTGTGCCAAATACACGGGTGAGCCATCTTTGTCTTCGGCCGCATTCTGCTGCTTATAACGTAAGAAATCGTTCAATTTATTTTTATCCGTAGAAGTTAACCAACAAGCTTTATAAAAAGGAAGGGTTCTAAATTCACAAGCCGCACCATACTCCTGCAATAAACGGTATTGAATCACTTCAAACTGTAAGTCACCTACGCAACCAATGATTTTTTTATTGCCTCCAAACTGTGTGAACAACTGTGCCACCCCTTCGTCTGTTAACTGTTGAATGCCTTTCTCCAATTGCTTGGTCTTCATTGGATCCTTATTCACCAATTCTTTAAAGATCTCTGGAGAGAATGTTGGGATACCTGTAAAATAAAACTTCTCTCCTTCGGTTAGTGTATCTCCAATCTTAAAATTACCTGTGTCAAAAAGACCCACCACATCACCCGGGTAAGCGTCTTCCACGATATCCTTACTGCGTGCTAAGAAGGTGTAAGGATTGGTAAAACGTACGTCCTTGTCTAAACGAACATGGGTGTAATATTTATTGCGTTCGAACCTACCACTACAAACACGCATAAAAGCAATTCTATCTCGATGCTTTGGATCTAAATTGGCATGGATCTTAAAAATAAATCCGCTGAACTTGTCTTCACCTGCTTGTACTTTTCGAACACTTGTTTCTCTGTCACGTGGTGTTGGCGCAATTTGAATGAAAGTCTCCAACATTTCTTGGACCCCAAAATTATTCACAGCAGAGCCAAAAAATACGGGGGCAATCGCACCTGATAAATAATCCGCCGGATTCAATGCACCATATACCCCATCAATTAACTCTACATCTTCTCTAAGTAAATCGGCGTCACGGTCACCTACTTTTTGTTGTAATAATGGGCTAGACAAATCACCAATCGCCACCACATCTTCATCATCCGCTTTTGTACTTGCCGTAAATAAACGTAAACTTTTATCATGCAAATTATAGACACCCTTAAATTCTTTACCACTATTAATTGGCCAAGTCATGGGGTGTAAAGAAATTTTTAATTCTGCTTCTATCTCTTCTAATAAATCAAATCTGTTTTTACCATCTCTGTCCATCTTATTAATGAACACAATCACCGGTGTGGCGCGCATACTACATACTTCCATCAGCCTTCTAGTTTGAGGCTCCACCCCATTCACAGAATCTATCACCAATATCACACTGTCCACTGCAGTTAAAGTTCTGTAAGTGTCTTCTGCAAAGTCCTTGTGCCCTGGTGTATCCAATAAATTAATCAAATTACCCTTGTATTCAAAAGACATCACCGAAGTGGCAACAGAGATACCTCTTTGACGCTCAATCTCCATGAAATCCGAAGTGGCATGCTTTTTAATTTTATTGCTTTTTACAGCGCCTGCAGTTTGAATGGCGCCACCGAATAACAATAATTTCTCTGTCAAGGTCGTCTTACCCGCATCCGGGTGAGAGATGATGGCAAAGCTTTTTCTTCTATTAATTTCTTTTTCGTACTTCATTGTGCATTGTTCCTTAAAATCCGTTTATATATTCAACCTTATTAAAAATGGCCCGCATTCAAAATCATTTGAAGCACGAGCCATTCTATATTTTATTCCAAGCTAGTTAGATATCAATTGCTTCGCCATAAGCAGCAGCTGTTGCTTCCTTCAAGCCTTCACTCATTGTTGGGTGTGGATGAATTGCGTTTAAAATTTCATGCGCAGTGGTTTCTAATTTACGAGCCACCACAGCTTCGGCAATCATTTCCGTTACATTCATACCAATCATATGACATCCTAAGAACTCGCCATATTTTGCATCAAAGATTACTTTCACAAAACCTTCGGTCGCACCCGCTGCAGAAGCTTTACCACTCGCTACAAATGGGAACTTACCAACTTTGATTTCATATCCAGCTTCTTTCGCTGCTTTTTCTGTGTAGCCTACGCTAGAGATTTCAGGAATACAGTAAGTACATCCTGGAACGTTGTTGTAGTCAATTCCTTCTGGCAGATGTGCATGCTTCTTTTCCATATATGCAATATGTTCTGCAGCATTGATCCCTTCTTTAGCAGCCACATGTGCTAATGCTTGGCCAGGAGAACAATCACCAATCGCATAAATTCCTGGAACAGCTGTTTGTCCAAATTTGTCTACCACAACTCTTCCTTTATCTACTTTAATACCGTTTTGTTCTAAACCAATATTTTCAAGATTCGCCACGACACCTGCAGCACTTAAAAGCACATCTGCTTCTAAAGTCATAGTCGTGCCATCTGATTTTTTGACTAAAGCTTTCACGCCAGCACCAGTCGTATCCACTGACTCAACCGATGCGTTAGTCATGATCTCAATACCTTGCTTCTTATATTGCTTCTCTAATTCTTTAGAAATATCTTCGTCTTCTACTGGAACAATTCTTGGTGCAAACTCAACAATCGTCACTTTTGTACCCATGCTGTTGTAGACATAAGCAAATTCAACACCTATTGCGCCACTTCCTACAATGATCATGCTCTTTGGTTGTTGCTCCATCACCATCGCTTCTCTGTAGCCCATTACTTTTTTACCATCTTGCTTTAAGTTGGGTAATTCTCTTGAACGACCACCTGTTGCAAGTACAATATATTTTGTATCGATTACTTGTGTTGTACCATCCGCAGCTTTTACTTCTACTTTGCCTTTTGAATGTACTTTTCCGTAACCCATAATTACATCAATCTTATTCTTCTTCATTAAGAACTGAACACCTTTGCTCATCTTATCTGCCACACCACGGCTACGCTTAATCACTGCGCCAAAATCATGATTCACACCTGTTGTTGTGATACCGTAATCTGAACTATGCTTCACATAATCATACACCTGCGCGCTCTTGATCAATGCTTTGGTTGGGATACAACCCCAGTTTAAACAAACGCCACCCAAGCTTTCTTTTTCAATGACAGCTACTTTTAAGCCTAATTGAGAAGCACGAATAGCAGCAGGATATCCACCAGGACCACTACCAATAACGATTACGTCGTATGCCATATAGTTCTAATTTAAGTGTTTATAGGGTGCAAAAATACCCCGAAAAAGGCAAATGAAAAAACAAATATTAACTATTCAAAGAAAACACGCACCATCTGGAAAAACCACTTATTGTCGTTCGGACGTTGTTTACTAGACTGGTTTTCGTCGTATTTACTCAAACCAAACAAACCTGCCATATTCCCGCCTCTCACCGCAATCTCTAAATAGCCAGCAGAGTTAAACCAGGCCATCTTATCGGCCACAGGCACGGATCCATAGTTTTGACTTAAATTTTCAATGGTTTCATTTCGGGTAAATACAATCTTAAAGGACCTGCCCTTGGCATGAAAATCAAACTCTTCCTTGCGGATATTCACCACCACATTCTCAAACTGGTCGATGAATAAAATTTGTCCCTCCATCCAATCTGGACCCAAAGTAGGTTGCATTGGATAGATTTCTTGAATCGTATCGGTTCTTTCACCCGCTTCCTCCAAAGTTCCAGAAGCAAAAAAATACGCAATCGCCTCTACCATGCGCTCGGTCATTTGTATAAATGTACCCGCGCCTTTACAATCGATTCTAACAATCTCCTTAGGCTTCAAACCCAACATCATGGTTAAAAAACCATTGTCTGGTGTGATAAAATAATGCCCATTGTACTGGGCAAATAATAAATGATCCGAAGGAAACTGAAACGCATTCACCATCACCACATGCACAGTTCCAGCAGGATAATACTTTGCAGCATTGTTGAAAATATAAGCCCCTTGTTGGTAATTCTTACTAGATAAATAGTGCGTGATATCTGCAATCACACAACCCGGAATAGTTGACAATATCTGCCCTTTAACAGCACCAATGATAAAATCCTCTTGGCCAATATCAGATGTTAAAGTTATTAATGGCATATTTAATCTTAAACGAAAAAATAAGTCCTTTATTTTATGGTTAAGCCCTATTTTTTAAATGAGTATCAATACTTTAAAGCAATTATCCCCTATTTAATCAGCTGCCCGTTTTTAAAGAAAAAATTGAAAGTCAGCTTATCTGCTAATCCCGGGAAAAATTTATTCATAAAAACGGCACGTTTCCCTGTGAAAGTCAGCACCAAAGTACGTTTGCGCTTTTCAATCGCGTGGATGATATGCCCAGCACATTCCTCCGAAGACATCATTGCGCCCTCATCAATCGGCGACTCTCCTTGTGATTTGGCATCCTTATTCAACGCCGCATTGCGGATATTGGAGCTTGTAAAACCAGGACAAACCCACATTACATGTGTGCCTGTATGTAATAATTCGGTTTTAATAGACTCCAGCCAGCCATTTAAGGCAAATTTAGACGCAGAATAGCCACTTCTTCCTGGCAAACCACGATACCCTGCTATAGAAGACACTCCAACAATAACCCCTTTTTGCTTTAAAATAGAAGGCAATGCCGCCTTAGTTGTGTATACTGTCCCCCAGAAATTAATATCCATCACTTGCTTCAAAGTTTCGGTGGTGGTTTCCGTGATCAAAGCCCTCATGCTGATTCCTGCATTGTTGATTAACACATCTATCTGTCCCCAAGTAGCTACGACATCTGCAATAAATTGTTCACATTCTAGTTCGTTACGCACATCTACACCCTTTAAAAATAAATTTGCACCAGAATGCTGCACTTGCAATTGATTTAATTTATCCTGACTTCTTCCGCAGGTAGCTACTTTAGCACCTAAGGCTAAAAACTGTTCTACCAGAGCCTTTCCGATGCCATCAGACCCACCTGTTATGACAACAACTTGATTGTTAAATACAGACATAAAAATGTGTTTGTACAAAAGTAATTGTTATTTGAAGATGAACCACTTAGGAGCTGTTTTGGGGAAATAAAGTTGCCTATTTATTTGGTTTGTTTCGATTAATCCTTATTTTTGCACTCCTCAAAAGGGAAACGGGTTAGAATTGGTAGCTCAGTTGGTAGAGCAATACACTTTTAATGTATGGGCCCTGGGTTCGAGTCCCAGCCAGTTCACAATCTAGCTAGTTAATAGTCACAAAAACTCCGAAATCGTCAAGAAATCGGAGTTTTTTTATGCCCTTGTGGCACGCTTTTGTAGTCTTTTGTATTGTTTTCTGTGGCTCGGGTTAAAGTTTTACTATTTTAAGTTTATGGGAAACTTTACCATCATCAGATCTTACATTTACCACATAAGTTCCAGGCGATAGCTGTCCTATGAAAAGCTGAGAACCGGCAAAAACACCTTTATTACTATATTTTAATAATCCTGTGGATAACTCGTAAAATTCAATATTCAGCTTACGATACCCATTTATGATAAAATCTATATTCATATGATTCATAACTGGATTAGGAGCAAGCTTTAGAAATTCATTTGCACTTAATTTTATAATATCGGTTACCAAGAAATAATAGGCATTGCTCATATTACTAATACAACCATCCAACGCCTTTTTAATACTATATGAGCCTGCCTTAGTGGGTTTGTATTTTTGTGTCGTATCAGTAGTTATGGCCACACCATCCATATACCAAATGTTTCCATAAGTTGAACTTGAAACCAATGCATTGCTTGTATCCCTGGTAATTACTGGCACTTCGGTAGCCTCGGCGTAATAGTTAGTAGTGATATTTTTATTACCCACAGTATCAAATAATGCATTGGACTTTATAGTCAACACCAATTTTTCAGTACAAACCCTAGTAATATATGCTTCATATTGTTTGTTGGAAATCTTTATCAAAGAGTCAATTTTCCCTACATTAATACTTAAGCTGTCTTTGATTAAGTTATTAGATAAAAATTCATTGGCAGCTATTGTATACACAATTTTGGAATTATTTGCTGTTGATTTTTTTATAGTTACTATAGGATCTTTTGTGTCTTTATAAATGTTTGTTTTTACTGGCGTGGTTTCATTACCTAATGAATCCTTCAATACCATTTTTAACTCAATAATGCCATCTTCGAAGATTGATAAATTGACGTTTTTTAATTTGAATACAGAGTCAGTTAGTTTGCCAGACAATACCAAGGAGTCTCCCACCTTTATATCATTGTTTTGAAGGGACATGGTTTTGATAATACCTTCTGATGAATTAATTGAACTTGTTTTAACGATGGAAGCCTGTGTCAAAACCAAATTATAATTACAATTCAATTCGGAAACTTTCATTTCATAAATTAAGGAATCAATATTACTCTTCCCGAAATTAGATAGGTTGGTTTTTAATATGGACGATTTGGGAGCAACTACGTCTTTTGTATATTGAGCCTTACCAATGCCCAATAATACTTTAGAAGTATCTAAAATAAATACGGTTGCATAAAGCACCCCATCATTTACACCGCTTAATTTTAAATTTTTAACAACAATGGAATCTTTATCCATAACACCTTCATACAATACAGATTCCCCACCCATGTCACTATAAATTCTAGCTCTGTAATTTTTTTGTGCGCAAGTTTTACATGAAATAGATAAAGAGACAGAATCGACATTTTTAGCATTAACTTTTTTGCCTAGAATTTCAACAATTGGATTCACTTTTTGAGAAGAATCTTTTTCTTCAATATCAAATCGGACTAACTCAACAAAACTATAATGCTTTGTATTATTTGCTCTGTCGATTAAATCAATTGACTCCACGCCCCACAAACCAGGTGAAGAACCCTTAGGAAGCAAAGTGCTCACTTTATATTTTCGCCAAAAGCCTGGCTTCCCATCGGGATCCGTAACTAGATAATAGAAATTTCCTTTGATTTTATCAAAGTCATTTTGCATACTAAAATTAAACTGCTTTCCTTGGGGATCTCTTAAATTGTATGCTCCATGTTTTAAACCAGACTCATTCCCCAGAAAGGCAGAAGAGTCCTTTGCAAAAAATTCCATCTCAAAAAGGGTCTCTCCATCAGGCGCTTTTGGATTAGTAGGTGTGGCTTTGATTATAATTGCATTTACATCTAAAATAGGAGGAATAAAATCGGGATATTTTGTATCAATAAAAATGCTATCCCGAATATGTTTAGAATTTTTTAAATCGCCGGCTGCAATTTTAAATGAGGAAGTATCATTCATGAAAAAGGCTTGTTTAGGATTAGCACCTTCATCTAATAAATACATCGATGTTAATTCATAATAACCTTTAGGAAAATATGCTGGAATGGGATATCTATAAGTAATATGCTTTATATCATCATTAACAGAATCAATTTTATAATATCTACTATCATTATTACTTATTACACCAAACTGTGAATCTCCTTTTACGCCCTTTTCATCCAATTTGGGAATGGCATAATTTATTCCAATGTAGGTTATTGCATTTTTATCGCTTAAATCATATTTTGCTTCCACATATTGTGTTGAAATTCCGCTAGTGTCTTCATACGGACCCATGAAATTAAATTTTGAAATACCCGTTGCAAGTTTTAATGTGTTGTCCAAATATATTGGTGGAATTAAGTCTTCCAAAGGATTATCTAAATATAATTTAAGACCGTATGTATTATTATTTTCAAATCGTTTATTGCCGACCGCGTCAGTAACCATTATTTGATTCGTTGACCAATATCCATTTTTTAAAAATTTACTTAACGTAACTTGACCTCTTAAAATATTTCCTTTACCATCAATTGCATTTAAAGGGACATCAAAAATGGTTCCAACGGTACTTGAAAAACGCGTATACCCCGAAGTTGCTCCATCTCTTGTACTATCAATGATATTTAATTCAATTTCAAGGGTGATTTTTTTGTCTTCATTTGACTTGCCTTCTACTTTAATGTCAACTCTTTTTATTTTACCTGGATAGTTGTAATCTGGTGAAAGATTATAAACAATAAAGGTTAAATCTTTTCTGATCATGGCTACATACCTAGTACCATTCATGATTCTATCCCTAATAAATTCAAATTTTCTAATTGATCTTGACATGAGCATATCCGGATTCATTACATAAAATGAAATGGATTCTGCCATGTCCTCATTTGGGTTATTCGCATGTGCATAGGCGCTTACAAACTCAGTGGTCTTTGTGGTTGACCAACCCGAACTCACTGTAGGATCAACATACCAGCCGCCCAAATCAGCCCAATCATTTTTTAGTTGTTGGCTAAATAAACCTTCCCATAAAAAATGCGCTTTTTCGTGTAAAACCAGCCTTTGTATATTAAAATAATCCCCTTGGAATGCTGCATTCATGAATTCAATGGTCTTAATCCCCGTCCAGGCAATGGCTGCCGCGCTTGGATATTTTGGATTCACTTGACCTGCAATTCTCCTTACTATATATTTTAAATTGGACTGGGCATGCATTCCTTCTGGAAGCTCTTCAATCATATCTAGTATGGTCAATTTTTCAAAGGCGGAAAACTCTTGGAAATTAGAATAGTCCTCATTCATGATTTGTTTTAATTCTTCATTGGGAATTAAAAATCGAAAGCCATATCTGTCTTGGGCAAGCTTATTAATCAAATCTTTATTATACCCAAAATTAGTGCTAAATGCAACGACTGCGTGGTTTAATCTTTTCGAAAAAAATCTTCCTTTAATTCCATCTAATACACCAACAGAAGGATTGGCATATACAAACGCTTTTTTAGAAATAGTCACTAGCCTAATATTGTTTACAGTATCAATGGTAATGTCGTTCGCTATTTCGGTATCCACTATTTTCCAAACTGAATTTATTTTTACAGGGTTACCTTCTCCAAATGTTTGAAACAGTGTATTGCCAGTTACAGTTTGAAATAATCTGTACGCATCCTCGCTGGTCCATTTGCTTAATTCGTCAGAAAGTACAATCCCATATTTATTGTAAAGTGTTACACTTGAGAAATTATCAGGGATTTTTATGGTTGTGTTCAATACCTGAATTGAATAAGGGGTATTGATGTAACTCTGTTGTGCGTGACCCATATAACTACTATCATCACTCCATTGATAAAGATAGTTCGTTGTACTGTTTAAAACGATAGGTGCTAATTTAACCTCTACCAATTTGTCATTGGCGTTCACTTCCACTACTTTAGCTTTTGGATAATAATAACCTGTTGCATCTATTTTAACCTCCCATTTTCCATTGAATAAATTATCAAATTTATAAGTGGCAATGCTGTCGCTTCCAGATTTAATAATTTTATAGTAATGCAGTTCGGCACTCTTTTGGACATATACCGTACAAGAATCTCCCGGTTTTAAACTGGTTACTTTAAAGGTAATAGCGCTTTGTGCGTTTAATTGCCCAGCAGATAGCATCAAAATTGAAAAAACTACGAATTGAATTACCTTATTTTTAGTGATTTTCATAAGTATTATTTTAAATCCCTATGAAGATACAACTGGTATCATTATCATATAAATAAATTTCGTTTTGCAACTTAAACAAGAAGCCCGCGGACGCAACCTTTCAAATCTCTATAGAAAGTTCTAGGTGGTTATGTTTTATTAACCGCCTAGAATCGAATGAAAATAGAACACAATGTGGCTCGTCTTTGGGTTGATTGTTTTGATTATCAATCTAATACAGTGACACTCGCAGAGTTAGTTTTCAGAGGTCGGCCCCAGCCAGTTCACAAAGCTTGTCACGACAGTGACAGGCTTTTTTTATGCGAAGCCGCGAAACAAGCTTGCTTGATTGAGTGAATGAGCGTAAAAAAAGGCAACGAAACGCGGAGCGGTTCGTTGAAAAGCTTTGAGTTGGGACGCCATTCAGGGAAGTCGGTGGAACGAAGTGAAGCCGACAATCCCTAAGTCAAGTAGAAATACGCAAACACCATGTTTATCTAACCCCTATTATTGACAATAAAAGGAAATTCTAATTTTAGAATAATAATCTATAATTCAGAATTTTATTCTAATTTTATAAATAGATCAATATGGTCATCATTTCTAAGTCCACACTTAAATAAGTTTGGTAATGAACATCCGGAAAGCAAGGACGCATTATTAAAATGGTACCAAGTAACTAATGTTGCAGACTGGAGAAATTACCATGATTTAAAAACTACGTTTAACTCAATAGATGCAGTTGGGAATAACAGATATGTATTTAATATCAAAGGGAATCAATATCGATTAATTGCTTTGATCATATTTGAAACCAGAACGTTATTTATTTTATTTGTTGGCACTCATGAAGACTTCAATAAAATAATAGCTGATAAAATAGAATATAAAAAATAGTAAAATGAAAATAGAAATTAAATCAAAAAGAGAATACCACGAAATGATAGTTGAGATCTATAACCTAATGAATAAAGGAGAAGGCAAGCTTACTAAGTTGGAATCATCTGAATTATCCAAGATGTCTATTGCTGTAGAATTATATGAAGACGAAATACTAGGATTAAAGCCATTTAAAGAACCAGAAACTATCCCTGAGTTAGTTGAACTTAAATTATTTGAGCGCAAAATGACTCAAGCAAGATTAGCAGAGGAGATTGGCTTAGCTAAATCTAAGGTATCTGAAATACTAAACGGAAAACGCAAGGCAGATATTTCTTTTTTGAAAGGTATCCATAAGGTATTGAAGATAGATGCAGGGCGTTTGTTAGAAATTGTATAAAATGAAAACAAACACAATACTTTATCTATCCATCCTTATTATCGTATATTTATTCTATGAAAATAACCTACCTCATACTAGCTTTAACCCTTATTTTTATTGTATTTCAATCCTTTAGAAGTTTTTCAGCGTCAAGCATTGAAACCCAAAAGTACAGGGTGGTAAAAAAGGAAGAGGGCTTTGAAATACGATTTTATCCTAAAGCTACTTTTGCTACTATTCGTTCTACTGGTTCGAACTATAAACAAGTTTCAAGCAGTGGATTTAGAAAGTTAGCAGGTTATATTTTTGGAGGTAATGATCAAAATAAAAGTATTGCCATGACCGCGCCAGTGAGAATGGAGATGAGCGAAAAAGGATCGGCTATGAGTTTTGTAATGCCCGAGAAATATGACATGGCCTCTTTACCTAAACCAAAAGATGCTAATGTAGAAATTAAACAATCCGAGCCAGTATATGCTGCAGTCATTGCCTTTGGAGGATATGCAAATGATGAAAAGATCAATGATTACACAAATAGATTAGTTGCCTTACTTCAGAAAAAGAAGATTAAAATAATAGGCCGTTTTAATTTCTTAGGCTATGATGCCCCTTTTCAATTTATTGGACGTAAAAACGAAATCTCTATTCCAATTGAATGGAAGGAGTAATTAAATCATAGTATATGTTTAAGTCTCCTGTTTTAACCATCATTACCCTACTCTTATTTACATCGGTTTTAAACGCTCAAAAACAAAGATTTATCATCTTAAGGCATGCCGAAAAAGACACAACAGTAGCTGGTTCTCAAATAATGCAAGCAGATCCTCCTTTAAACATAAAAGGACAAGAAAGAGCTGGGTCTTTAATTCGTAAATTCAAGAAATATAAAATTAGTACAATTTATTCTACTGATTACAACAGAACAAAATCAACTGTGCTGCCTTTAGCTAATGCTGTTGGGTTATCTATTAACAACTATGACCCTAAACAGTTAAAAACTTTTGCTGATGAACTAAAAGCTCCAGCAAATCATTCCAAAACAATTTTAGTTGTTGGACACTCTAATACAAGCCCAAGATTAGTAAATATACTCCTAGGTAAGGATGCATATAAAGATCTAGACGAATCTGTCTACAATCAATACTGGGTAGTAAAGCTAAATGGGCAACGTAAACATGCCAAAGTCATACATTTTTAAAATAAAAGTATCGCGTTTTATAACTTTACGATCTCAGCATCAATCCAGTTAAGTCTTTTGGTGATCCATGACTTTAAATAATCTAATTCCTCTTGATGCGTATTACCAACAAAATTATTGAAAGGAAGTTTTACACCAAGGATTTTCCATCTCTCAAAATGCGGTTTGATTGAATTATTAGTTTTTAAAATATTAATATGTTGGTCGATCGTTTTATTAATATTATTACTGCTTAATGTCGTTCCCCTAAGTTGAACCCATCTTACTTTTAATTTGCTTGTGAACGAAGGATCTGATAGTAATTTTTTCCACCAAAAATGAATTAACCAAGTGTCATTGGGATAATAAGTATTAAAATTAAAAACCCAATTTGCACTATTAAAAAAAGCTGGTCTATCATCATTGCCAAAGGCTAAATTGAAATCCCAAATAGGCCCCATCTTTAATTTACCCAGTCTATCCTTACTCATGAATGTACTTAGTCTATACCCATCCGGATTGGTAGCAAATTCATTCAGTATTAGGAAATCAATAAAACTTTGTTCATCAATATATTTACTATAGCCATTGGTTGGATGACTAAAACTTGAACTTAATAATACTTCTTCCAATTCACCAATATAGCTTTGTAAATACTTTTTTTGATCTGTTGATATAGCATCATACTTTGGATATTCATACATAAAATAAGTCTCAGCTCCTTTCTTTATACCATAAGGGAGATAAGAAATTTTATTATAATTTGGATCATATAAGGAACGAAAACCCAGTTCGGCGGTATAGATAGCATCTGCGTCCCAACCTACTATGTCATTATCTCCTGCAGACTTATCTATTTTAAAAATATAGCCCCCAGTCACTGCAGTCCCAGTATTATCGGTGCTGGACATTTTAGTAATATTGACTCTACTTTTATCTCTTTTTATTTTTTCCATCAATACATATAATCCAAGGTATGCACCATCAATATATAAATGAATATATTTTGTTCTTGTTGCATACATCCCAATTTGATTAGACAAATCATAAATCAATGTGTTTCTAATAAGTGCTTTGTCATTAGCTGGTGCATATAAAATGAAATCGGATTGTTTTGGGAAATCCATAATTGCACTATCAGTGTCTTGATCTAATTTATCTCTTAATTCAAATCCATATGATTTTTGATCAAATAATCTAAATGATGTAGAACCTCTATACTCGATACCTATATTCGATTTAAAAACAATAGTGTCTCCAATTTGTATTTGAATGACTGATTGAACCTTAGGTTCATTTACAATTGTATTTCCCTTTGTGCTTATATATGCAGTTGGAACTTTATTAGTGTAGTTGGAAATTGGATGCCAAAATGCTTGTTTAGGAAATGAATCTAATTGTTGGCTGACAGATTTTTCATCAACGGTTATGGCCACTTTTTTTTGGCAAGATACGAGTGCTATAAAAGCAGTAATAAACAAAATTTGTCTTGACATAGAATAAAGATATATGATCTAAAGTACAGAATTTAATGATTCGTTGCTTCTCTACCCATTTTCTTCAACAAAACCACTCCAATTGAAGCATTAATATTAAATTCATTTCCAATTAAAAATTGAATATGAAGATAAGACAATCATATAATTGATTCATTTTTTCCATCTCTATTTGAATAATATTGTAGTAATTTTATACAATAAACCGATCATTTTGGAAAACATTAGCTGCTATTACAACGAACAAATAAGTCCTTTTAGCCAAACCGGCATGTCATTGAACGACTTATTGATTCAAAGAGGTTATGGCATTTTTGACTACCTAAGGGTGGTAGATAATAAGCCTTTATTTGTTCAAGACCATTTAGACCGTTTGTACCAATCCGCAGCCATCATGCATATGGATGTGCCTCAATCCAAGGAGTCCATTTTGAAAATCGTGATGGAACTAGTGGCAAAAAATGATATGCCGTATTCTGGACTGAAATTGATTGTTTCTGGAGGAGATAGTTCGGATGGCTATACTTTAGAGCAACCAAGGTTGACGATTATTCAACAGCCCTTACCAGTTCCTTCCAATCAATTTTCGGTGAGTCCTTTTGCATTGATGAGTCATCCGTTTCAACGCCAATTGCCACAGGTTAAAACAACCGATTACTTAATGGCGATTTACTTACAACCTCAATTGAAAGCATTTGGGGGTCAAGATATTTTATACACGCATGAGGGGATGATCAGAGAATGTCCTAGGTCAAATTTTTTCTTGATTTCAGAGAAAGGACATATTGTAACTGCTAAAGACCAAATCTTAAAAGGGATCACTAGAAAAAATATTTTAGAAGAAGCTACTGCAAATGGGATCACCATCGAAGAAAGACCAATAGCCATTGAAGAAATCAAGAATGCAAAAGGTGCATTCATTGCCAGTTCTACAAAACGTATCATTCCAATTAGCAAAATAGATACAACTACGGTCCCAACCGACTCCCCTATTTTACAAAAAGTATTTGATTTGCTAGTTCAAAAAGAACAAGCATATTTAAAAGCATAAATGAAAAAAGGGCTAACTAATTAAAATTAGTTAGCCCTTTTTTTACATCAGTTGAATTTATTTCAATTGCTTTCTTAGAGCATCTAATTTACCTACATACAAACTACGGCCATGCGTACCTAAAATAATTTCATGGTCTCTTGGGTGAATCTCTAAGTCATGCACAGGAACACTTGCTGGCAAGCCTTTGTTCCATGCCATAGAACTATTACCGCCATCCAAACTCACATACAATCCACCATCAGTGCCTACATACAATACTTGATCCGAAACAGCATCTTCCTTAATCACATTCACTGGTTCAGATGGTAAGTCTTTCATGATTTGCTTCCAAGTAGTTCCATAATCATCACTTTGATATACATAAGCATTAAAGTGATCGTTACGATACCCATTCAACGTTACAAAAACTCTTGCAACATTGTACTTACTCGCAATCACTCTACTTACATACAAGCCCTTTGGTAATTTTTGGCTAATCATAGTAAAACTATTGCCGCCGTCTTTGGATACTTGCACATTACCATCATCGGTTCCTACATAAATCAATCCAAAACGGATTGGGCTTTCACTGATTGTAGTGGTTGTTCCAAAAGGCACATCTCCTTGAGCAGGATTGGTTGTTAAATCAGTACTTAAAGTCACTAAACTATCCCCCTTACTCATTGAGCGGTGAAATTTATTAGAACCAAAATAAAATACATCTTGATTGTGACGACTCAATAGAATAGGTGATTGCCAATTGTATCTCACTGCAGGCTCACCTAAATCGCGCATTGGACGCACATTTTTACGTTCCTTAGTGGCAAGATTTTGTCTGCTATAAAAACCAAATTGAGAACCACTATACACGGTTTTGTTGTCTCTCCAATCTACTTGCACTTGCATGCCATCTCCTCCACCAATCATTGTATAAGGATTTTGGCCATTGTCATACCAATCATAGTTTTCTTTAGTAGCACTTGATCCAAACCAAGTACCATTGTCTTGTAATCCACCATACACATTATATGGCTTCGCCATATCGATTGCAATATTGTAAAACTGTCCTACAGCAGGTGTATTGGCTTTAAACCAATGTGCTCCATTGTCATAGGTAATATTACATCCACCATCGTTACCGATAATCATATGGCTATCATTTTGTCCATTCATCCATACAAAGTGATGATCCGCGTGCACATTCTCCTTGCCAATTGAACTAAATGTTTTTCCGCCATCTATACTTAATAAAACGCTTACGCCTGTGATGGCAATTTTATCTGGATTGCTTGGGCTCACAAAAACTTTACCAAAATAATAGCCATAAGTGCTATACAATTCAATTGGTTTATCATGTGTTTTAACCCAGCTTAAACCAGCATTGTCAGAACGATACACTTGAGCACCATAGATTGGTGTTTCAAATAAAGCAGTATTCGCATCATATAAATAATCCCAAATACAATTAGGGGCTAATTTACCAGACTTTACATCTTGCTTAATATTTTCAGCACTGTATTTTGTAGGGATGCCATTTCTTGGTGACTTCAAAAAAGCATTTAATTTTTTATCATCTAGCGCAATAAACTGGTCTACAGTCAAAGCTTTAAAATCTCTTAATACATATCTTGTGGTATCAGCTGCTTTTTGCATCGCAGTATCCGGTTGATGAAAATTATTATCTACGATTGCATACACAATAGAAGGATTTTTTGGATACACTGCTAATCCAATCCTACCTACACCATCTCCTGAAGGGAATCCGCTTGTTGGGGTTGATAGTAATGTCCAGTGGTCACCACCATCTGTACTCTTATAAATACCTGAAGTCTTTCCTGATTCTTCAAAATTAGAAGCGGTTCTTGTTCTATACCACATTGCAGCATACAACACTTGTTCATTACTTGGATCCATATCTACATCAATAGCACCCGTATTGGCATCCAATGCTAAAGTTTGGTTCCAAGTTTTACCAGCATCTGTTGTTTTATAAATCCCTCTTTCTTTGCTCTCTGAATATAAATGACCTAGAACAGCCACCCATGCAGTGTTCGGATCTTTTGCAGATAATTGAATCTTACCAATATGGTGACTCTCTGGCAATCCAAGGTATTCCCAAGACTTGCCATTGTTAGCGGAACGATATACGCCTAAGCCAGCATAAGTAGAACGACTACTATTGACTTCGCCTGTGCCTACCCAAATATGTCTGTTCTGCCAGTTCACAGCAATATCGCCAATCGTTAATACATCCACTGAATCAAAAATGGATGCAAAGCTTTGTCCATTGTTTTTTGTATGCCATAATCCACCAGAAGCATATGCTACATAAAATTCAGTGGGATCCTGAGGATTCACCTCAATGTCCACCACACGACCACTCATAATAGAAGGGCCAATATTTCTGAAACTAGTTTCATTTAAAGTAGATCGACTCAGCAATTGCTTTCTTTGGTCAATTGTTTTTAATCTTTCTTGAGCGGATGTCGCTTTAATTTGTGCTTGTACGAATAAAGTACAAAAAAGGGCTGAAATCGTTAATAGTCTTTTCATGCAATCAAATTTTTATTAAGATTTTGAAGTTAATACTTTTTCAAAAGCAATCATAAAAAAAATGACTAGCGTGAATTCACTCCCTTTTCCTATCAATTTATCGTAATATTGGGTATGCATATCCTTATCGTTAACAATACCAGTATACCAGTCAAGCAATATGGGGGAACCGAAAGGGTTATTTGGTGGCTTGGCAAGCAATTGGTGCATATGGGGCACAAAGTTTCCTACTTGGTTGGTCCAGGTTCCTATTGCGATTTTGCAACGAGTGTGCATGTTTTAAATCATGATATTCCATTTAATCAACAAATACCTGCTGGTGTGGATCTGGTGCATTTAAACTGTAAGGTCAATGAGACCCCTAAGATCCCTTATATTTTCACCTTACATGGCAATACCAATGACCAAAATCCATTGGATATGAATACGGTCTTTGTATCAAAAAACCATGCAAGCAGATACGGCAGTATCTCTTATGTACATAATGGCATTGATCCGGATGATTATGGAGATCCAGGATTAGATCAAAAAAGAAACTATTTCCATTTCTTGGGTGACGCAGCATGGAGGGTGAAAAATGTTAGAGGCGCTATTAAGATCGCACAAGATGCAAAAATCAAATTAAGAATATTAGGAGGAAAAAGATTCAACTTCAATCAAGGCATTCGACTGACTTTTGATCCTCGCATACAGTTTGATGGGATGATCGGCGGTGCAGAAAAAAATAATTTACTTAAAGGTTCCAAAGGTTTGATTTTTCCAGTTCTATGGAATGAACCCTTTGGCCTATCTATTGTGGAGAGCCTTTTTTTTGGATGTCCTGTTTTTGGCACACCTTACGGGTCCTTAACAGAAATTATTCACCCAAGTGTAGGCATCACAAGTAATTCATTGAGTACACTTGTAGAAGGCGTTCAACATGCAGGTCAATTTGATACAAAAACCTGTCACCAATATGTGATGGATAATTTCACAAGCACGCAAATGACAAAAGCATACCTGTCAAAATATGAAACGGTATTGAATGGTCAACATTTAAATGATACTGCACCAGTTTTAACAACCATTCAAACAGAAAAATTTCTTCCTTTTTTAACTTAGAAGATTTTTAAAAAATAAGTTAATTTTTTACTACAGACTTAAAATTGTTATCCATTAAATTAATGGCTTCATAATACCCCTGCTTATACCATTTACAACGTGCTAAATAAGCCACCAATTGTTGTTGTAGAAGTGGATTTTGCAACATCGTTGCAGGCAATCCTTTTTGTTTTGTCTTTTGTAAATATTGATCCAATGATTTTGTGAGGTCTTGCTTCGCATAAACAGAAACAAATGCTGAAACAGATGTATATTGATTCATCGACTTTTGTGCAGAAAGATAATATTGTAATACAAATTCATTCATGCTGCCTTGTGCATATAAATTGGCATAGTTCGAGTCTGCATACAATGCATTGTTAGGCAACCATTGATTTGGAATAATCCCTCCACCACCATACACCGTATTGCCTTTTGGTGTTTTATAAGCTTTGCCAATAGATGCTGTATCTAAATTTCCATTACTAGATGCTGTCATTCTTTCAATAAAATCATGTTCATAAGCCGTCTTCCCATTTTGATAAGGACGTTGAATATTTCGCCCCAATGGTGTAAAGTATTTTGCAGTGGTCAATCTTAATGCACCGCCATTGGATAACCTAAATTGTTGTTGCACCAATCCCTTACCATATGACCTTCTTCCTACTACTTTCGCTCTATCCCAATCTTGCAAAGCCCCTGCTAACACTTCACTTGCAGAAGCTGATGTTTCATCCATTAAAATCGTCAATCCACCTGTTTCAAATAAACCTTCTCTTTTACTATAATAATTGACTCTTGGTGCATGCAAGCCTTCCGTGTAAACAATTAATTTATTGCCTGCTAATAACTCATCTACAATCCCTACCGCTTCGGATAACAATCCGCCTCCATTGCCTCTTAAATCAATGACAAGTGATTTCATTCCTTTTTTTAATAAAGGCTCCAAAGCTTGCATGAAAGCCTCATAGGTTCTATCTGCAAATTTGTCAATTTTAATGTACCCAATGGTATCGCTCATCATATAGGCAGCATCAATTGGAGAAACCGGCACAGATGCCCTCACTAAATTAAAAGTCATTTTTTGTTGATTACGCAGCACAGTCAATTTTAAATTTTCTTCTGCTGGGCCTTTTATTTTTTGCTTAATGGCATCTCCATCTAATTTATTACCAGATAATTTTACGCTATCATCCACCGTCAATAAAATATCACCTGTCTTTAATCCAACTTTTTCTGCGGGACCTCCTGGCATAACATAAGCCACAAAAACACTATCTCTGAATTGTTGGAACTCTATCCCAATCCCTTTAAAATTAGGCTGCAATTGTTCATTGGCCTCAACTACATCTGCAGGTGGAATATATACTGAATGAGGATCTAATTGTCCCAAATAAAAATCGGCTAATTTGGTTTGCGTACTGTCCAAATTTACCTGATCTACATATTTTGATTTCACCAATTCAATGATCTCGTCCATTGCCGAATTTGAATCAAGTGAAGGAAACCCAATAGAGAAACTTCCTTTTAAAAATATACCTATTCCAATACCCAATAAAAGAACGACTGCGTAGGCAATTGGCGTGACCCAACTTGTTTGGGTAGATCGAGGTTGATTTTGTTGCATGTTATATGAATTCTTGGCAAATTTACATCAATTCAAAATGAAATGGCTAATTTCATGCCCTAGTTCAACCACCATGAAAAAGACTTATTTAATAGCAGATAGCGGTGCCACAAAATGCCAATGGACTTTAGTGCAAAACGGCAAGCGTCAAACCATTAAAACCACTGGCATTAGCCCCTATTTTTTAAGTCTTCAAGCAATCGCACAATTAATAGAAAAGTCATTCCAGAAAAAGGTAGATTTAAGCAAGGTAGATGCAGTCTATTTTTATGGAACAGGCCTTAGCAATCCAGATAATGTAGTCATCTTAAAAAAAGCCTTAAAAAGCGTTTTTAAGAACGCAGCATTAGATATCCAAACAGATTTAATGGCCATAGCAAGAGCTGCATGTCAAAATAAAAAAGGAGTGGTTTGTATTTTGGGCACAGGTTCCAATGCTGGATTTTACAACGGTAAAAAAATAACAAAAAATAGTCCAGGTTTAGGTTATGTGTTGGGAGATGAAGGAAGCGGCGCTTATCTAGGCAAAAAAGTATTGCAGTATTTTTTATACAAGACATTTGACGAAGAGTTGATGAATATGTTTGAGAAAAAGTACAATTTGGATCGTGCTGCTATTTTAAATAAAGTGTATAAAGAACCTACGCCAAATAGTTATATCGCCAGCTTTAACGATTTCTTGGTCGAAAATAGAGGCCATTATATGATTGAAAATATTATTGAAGATGGATTGAACGATTTCTTTTTTACCCATTTGAATAAATTAAATGAATCTTGGTTACATCCTATTCATTTTGTGGGTAGCGTCGCTTATGGCTTTAAGGATGTCTTAAAACAATTAGCCGAAGGTTATGAAATTGAATTAGGCAAAATTGTAAAATCCCCAATGGATGGCCTGATTGAATACCATAGCAAACACTAGGTAATCATGCACGATATAGAACCCTATTATCATTGGCGACATTTATATACTGCAGAAGCAGACCCAAGGTCTATCTTTTATGGTAGGACCTATAGCGAATTTGAATTTTCACAAACTGTTTACAATTATTATATCCATCCTCAGTGGGATGAATTTGGCAGTAAAACATTGTACTTAAAAATTTTGTATACCGATTATGATGCCAAATTTGCCATTATAGAACTCATAGGAGAATGGAATGATACGATTGAAAATGATATCATGGAATTGAAGCGAGAGGTCCTTGATAAATTAATGGCAGAGGGCATCATTAAATTTATTTTGATTGCCGAAAATGTATTCAATTTTCATAGTGGGGATAAAGATTATTACGAAGAATTGTATGATGAATTATCCGACGAAGATGGATGGGCCGTATTGGTTAATTTCCATCCTGCAGCCCAACATGATTTTTTATTGCGAAAATTAAACCGCTATATTGAACTCATGGAGATTAGCGCATGGCGCACTTACAAGCCAGAACATTTTTTCCAATTCATTGACCAAAAATTAAGTCAAAGGTTAGGTCTATAAAATTAAAAAAAAGCGATAAAAAATTCGTTGATGGAATTGCAGTAAATAAGACGGATCTAATAAACAAGATCTTCGTAAGCTGCTAATAATTCTCTGTAAGCATGGTCATCCTTGGCTAATTTACAAGCTGCCATCCCTTTTTCATACCATTCAATGGCTGCTTCTTTTTCAGAAAGAGCTTCTAAACATTTTGCTAAATGATAATAAGAACCAACATAATCCGGTGACTCAGTCAAGATTTCAATGAATGAAGCTTTTGCCTTTTGCAAGTCCCCTATTTTGATATACTCTAAGGCCAAAGCATGTCTTAAAAACTTATCCTTAGGTTGTTGATTTAAAAATTCAATAATTCTTTCAATTCGTTGCATCTTATCTTATATTTGCATTAGTTGCATAAACAACCATAAAGTATTAGACTATGAAGTTATTAGTTTGCATCAGCAAAACACCAGACACCACATCTAAAATTGCCTTCACCGAAGGTAACACAAAGTTCGATGAAAACGGCGTTCAATGGATCATCAATCCATACGACGAGTGGTATGCCTTAGTAAGAGCCATCGAAATAAAAGAGCAAGATCCAGCTACTACCATTCACCTTGTTACGGTGGGCGAAGCAGATGCTGAACCAATTATTAGAAAAGCTTTAGCACTTGGTGGAGATGAAGCGATTCGTGTCAATATGCAAAGCAATGATTCATTTGTAGTAGCAAGTCAAATTGCTGCAATTGCAAAAGAAGGTGCTTATGATTTAATCCTGACTGGTAAAGAAACCATTGACTACAACAGTGCTTGTATTGGTTCCATGTTGTCTGGTTTATTGGATTTGCCATTCGTATCCCTTGCAAATCATATGGTATTGAACGGCAACACTGCAAGTGTTAAAAGAGAGATAGAAGGTGGAGAAGAAACTTGCGAACTCACCCTTCCTGCAATTGTTAGTTGTCAAAAAGGAATGGCAGAACAAAGAATTCCAAATATGCGCGGTATCATGGCTGCAAGAACAAAACCATTGAAAGTGGTTGAACCAATTGCTATTCAAGCAACCACATCCATTAAAACATATGATTTACCGCCTGCAAAATCTGGCGTAAAATTAGTTGCATCAGATAATGTGGATGAATTAGTAAGATTATTAAAAGAAGAAGCAAAAGCATTCTAAAAAATTCAAATCAAAAAAAATGGTACTTATATATATTGATCAAGCAGAACAACAAATTAAAAAATCTTCTCTAGAAGCTATTTCTTATGGCGCAGCCCTTGCGAAGCAATTGGGTGTATCAGCAGAAGGTATACTACTAGGAACAGTGACAGATGATTTAGCTGGCCTAGGAAAATATGGCTTACAAAAAATCCATCAAGTAGCAGATGCGAACTTGAATCATTTTGATGCAAAAGTTTTCACGCAAGTATTGACTGAAGCTGCAAAAGCGACCAATGCATCCGTACTAGTTTTTGCCCATAACTTAAATGGAAAAGCAATTGCTCCAGCGGTTGCTGTAAAATTACATGCAGGTATTGTTACTGGCGCGAATAGCCTGCCTGATACAAGTAATGGATTTACCGTGACTAAAACTGTTTTTTCTGGAAAAGCGTTTGCACAAATCAATATCGACACACCTATTAAAGTAATTTCTATCAACCAAAATTGTTTTGGTATGCATATGCAAGAAGGCACCTGCGCTGTCGAAGCATTATCTATTAATATTCCAGCAGCATCTATTAAAGTAACTGCAACACATAAAGTAGAAGGTGAAGTTCCATTAACCGAAGCCAATATTGTAGTGAGTGGTGGACGTGGATTAAAAGGGCCTGAAAACTGGGGGATTATAGAAGATCTTGCAAAAGTTTTAGGCGCTGCAACGGCTTGTAGTCGTCCAGTATCTGATTCAGATTGGAGACCACACCATGAACACGTGGGCCAAACAGGGGTTCAAGTGGCACCTAATTTATATATCGCCGTGGGTATTTCTGGGGCCATCCAGCATCTTGCAGGGGTCAATAGAAGTAAGACCATTGTGGTCATCAATAAAGACCCAGAAGCTCCTTTCTTCAAAGCTGCTGATTATGGTATTGTGGGGGACGCATTTGAAGTATTACCAGCCCTAACAGCTGCCATACAAAAATCAAAGGCCTAATTCAAATCAATGCTTTTTTGCTTTAACTTTGTAAAGCAAATTATCTTATGCAAAAA
>CAMBDE010000017.1 GCA_945865295.1 Chitinophaga pinensis
AAGTATATACACGCATCCTATTGGGTTTCATGGCCATGCAGCAGGCACGACCATTGGCATGTGGGATTTCCAAAATGGTGTACCAGGTTCTGGCGATTACACGATGAAGGCCAATACCTGTTACTCCATTGAATTAAATGCAACACATACATTAGCAGGTTGGGACAAGCCAGTGAAAGTAGCACTAGAACAGAATGGTTATTTTAGTGGAACACGATTTGACTATATCGATGGAAGACAAACTAAAATTCATGCTATACAACCGAAATAGTTTTTGCAAAGTATAAAAAATAAAAATTATCATCAGTCATTCTAATTATAAAAAAAGCCCCGACTTATCGGGGCTTTTTTGTAGTAATATTTTGTAGTAATATTTTTAAAAAAGTATATAAAAATTATTATTACTCATTCAAATTATTATCAGTATTTATTTAGTAAAATAATGTACAATAAAATAGGTAACAGCTGCCAGTACACCACTTACAGGAATAGTTAAAATCCATGCCCATAATAGGTTGGAGGTTACACCCCATCTTACGGCACTTAAACGTTTAGTAGCACCTACTCCAATAATAGATCCTGTAATGGTATGTGTAGTTGAAACGGGTATACCCATTTGACCTGTAAAAAATAAAGTGAATGCACCCGCTGTTTCAGCAGCTACTCCTTCAAGTGGGGTTACCTTGGTAATTTTAGAACCCATTGTTTTGATAATTTTCCAACCACCACTCATGGTACCTAAGCCAATAGCTAAATAACAAGAAACTGGAACCCAATCTGGTAATTGACTAAAGTCTTGCATGCTTCCATTGGCAATTAGTGCAGCACCAATAATACCCATCACCTTTTGAGCATCATTACCACCATGTCCAATACTGAAGGCTGCCGAACTAAACAACTGTAATTTTTTAAACATATAAGCAACGGTACGAGCTGTAGGCGTTTTTATTTTCTCTACATACAAATAAATGATCATAAATAAAATAGAAGCACCAATAATACCGTATACAATTACTGAATTATCTGCTTTGTCAATTTCACTTCCAAAAGTTTTTTCAATATTGAATTTGGTTATTTTTGCTTTTACCTTTTCTATATTTTTATCGGCAATAGGGTAAATACTATTTACAATTGTTAAAGCTGAGTCCAGGCTAATAGTACCTTCTAAGTATAATTTTAAAGGCTCTTTATATTCTTCTGTTTTATCTTTTGCAATAACGTAAATTGCTTTTGCCTCTTTATCTTCTGCCGATTTTGCTTCTACTACTAAAAAATCGTTTGCGTTTCTAACGTCATCTTTTAATTTGCTAACTGCCACATTTTTTAACCAGCCACTATCTTTTGCAATGCTTGCAATTTTATCCGCTGAGGAATTATCAAAATCAGATAAATAAGGTACTAAATTATTATATGAAGCGTTAGCCTTTTCTAGTTTTCCTTCATTCAATTGCAAGGCCGATAGCAATTCAGCATTGCCTTGTTTATTTTTAAGATCACCTTTAATAGTGGCAATTTCTTTTTGGTATTTATCTATGCTATAGAACTTTTGAACGTTCTCTTTTATTTTAGTGTCTTCAAATTTATCAAACAATAGCACAGTACCAGCAGTGGCAATAATTATAATGGCAAACCGCCACCATAAATTCCGCATAATGGTTACCACGGATATAAAAATAGATATTATGATACCTATAATGGGCGCTAAGAATATAAATAAAACTGTTTTTATGATTGTGTCGCTGTCTACTATTTTAGCCCAAGAATAATCGATTCCTTTAAGCATGAGTGCATGCGCAATAGCTGCACCTGCAAAACCTCCAATTAAAGTATGTGAAGAAGAAGAGGGAAGACCATACCACCAAGTAAGTAAGTTCCAGAAAATAGCTGCGATTAAACCGGAGAAAATAACGGGCAAGGTAATAAAGTCTTTGTAAACGGTTTTGCTAATAGAGTTGGCTACTGCGTGGTCTTTAAAAATCCAAAATGCTACTGAATTAAATAAGGCCGCCCATAATACTGCTTGAAAAGGTGTTAACACCTTGGTAGAAACCACCGTGGCAATAGAATTGGCTGCATCATGGAATCCATTGATATAGTCAAATATTAGCGCAAGAGCTATAATGATAATTAATAAAGTCATCTTGAATAAATTAAGGAATAAATTAAGCGTACTTGATAATAATAGATTCAACTACATTGGAAACATCTTCAATTTTATCGGTGGCAATTTCAAGTACTTGATATATTTCTCTTTTCTTAATTACTTCTTTAAAATCGTTCTCCTGTTCAAATAGTCTTTCAATACTCATGTCAAAAATATCATCTGCCTGATTTTCAATGCTATTCACCTTAATCATGGCTTCAGTCATTTCCTTAATATTATTCATATTGCGAAGTCCCAAGACCACTTTTTTAGTTTCTAGCGTACCTTGTAAAATTAATTCTGCTAGTTTGTGTATACCTGTATCGTTAGGGTTTACTTTATAAAAATTAATTTTTTTAGCAGAGGCATAGATATAGTCTGCAATATCATCTAGGGAAGAAGCTAAATAGTGAATGTCTTCTCTATCAAATGGAGTTATAAAGTTTCTACCTAATTCAGTAAAAATAGAATGTGTTAAATCATCGTTCTTATGTTCTAGGTTTTCAATCTGTGCTAAAATATTAGCTCTTACATCGGCATCTGGTTCGTTGACCATTTCTTTTAATTTGATGCCCATTTCATGAACATGTTCAGCTACTTCTTCGAATAATTGAAAGAAAACTCTATCCTTTGGCAAGAAAATTTTCATGATTGAATTGAAGTTCATAATAGGCGTTTTATAGGTTTGAATAATGCTTCACAAAAGTCCCCTTTTGGGTTCAAAAGGGGTTCAGGCCTATATTACCAAATTGTTACCAAATACAGGGTAGCATGAATAGGCAATAAAAAAGGGAGCCGTTTTCACGGCTCCCTTATAAAATCCATAGCTTTCCCCAAAAAGCTTCTCAAAAGAACTCCATTTGAAGAAATATAATATCCAATTGAGTTACCTATTAAGTTTCGTAATAGGTTATTTCCTATATTTAGGTACTAGAACCCATATACTAAATAAGTTATTTACCTAATTTACAATTGATAATCAATGAATTACGCAAAATCTATACTATTTTCCATTTTTCTCTCATTAGTCTTTATAATAAGGGCTAATGCAGCGATTATTCAGCTCCCAGAACATTTTAAAATTACTAATAGTCCATTTTTAGATAAGATAACTAGTATCCAAGACCTTGAATGCAAGGTTTTTCTATCCAAGCAAAATGAAATCATTCCTGTAGACGGAACCATTTTTAAAACGAATGGGCAGGAGCTGATAAAGACGAAAGAGAAGCTTTACTTATTAATATCGCAAACAGGGGTTATTTATCAATTAGAAGATAAGGTCGATTCTAGCTATTCTTTTCACCGAATTGATAACACTATTAATATTAATTACAATATAGCGTGTAATAATTTTGTTTGGGACAACCATATTTATAGTTATGGGGGCTATGGTTTTTGGAAATTAAATGGACATCTAAGGGCATTTAATTTTTTAGACAAGGAATGGGATATCGTACCCGCTAATAATGAAATCATATCTAATGGGCATAATTGGTTTTCCAAAAATGAAGGTAGAGTATATGTACCCTTTCAAGCTATCGTTAATGCAGGAATTGTGGGCCCTGAAAGTATAAAAGGAACAAAAAATTATGATAGTTATTACTTAGACATTGCTACTAAGAAATGGGTAAAGTTAGGATCGATGCATGCGAACGCTAAAAAATTGATAGAAGAAGCTAGTATAACAAATTCATTTCTTAACATTGACAGCGGATACATTTATTTAAATCAAGACGAAGCGTATTATTTTAATTTCATTGCAAATAAAATATATAAGTCTAATAATTCAGAATTGAATCAATTTTTTATAAGAAGGGCGAATAGTAATGATATTTTTTTATACAAAGATTCTATATTTAGTTTTAGTCCAGAAAATCAATCCTTTTTTACCAAAAAATTCTCGTCCAATTCATTCGAACAACTGAATTATGCTATTTGGGGGCTTGATGATAATTATTTTTATGTTATTATTTTCATAATTTTTATTTTAACTGTATTTGTTTTTTCTATTTGGCTATTTAATAGAAGTGTTAGTAAGAAATTAGAACAGTCGCAACTTAAAATTTTAAAGTCGAAGTCGGTCAATCAGGCCTTTGTGGGCACGGAAGTGGCCTTAATTACCTTATTACTTAAAAATTCTAAACAAAGCATGAATGTAGAAATTAATGAAATTAATCATGTGTTGGGTATCAAGGATAAAAATGTGGGACTACAGAAAAAAGTGAGAAGTGATATGATTAACGCTATTAATGAAAAGTACCAATTCATTACACAATCTGAATTACAGCTTATAAGTAGTGTGCGCAAGGAAGATGATAAAAGGTTTTATGAATACTTTATTTCGGCTACTGAAATAAAATCTATTGAGCGAATTTTAGAGCAAAATTGATTTGTCATAAAATTGTAAAATTACACTACTCTCGGCCTAAGTTTTATCATGAATATATCAATGGATGTATTCAAAGTTCGAGCTTTGCGGCTCGATGTCTAAGAAGCCCTTACTATTTTTATTTTTTATTATTCCTCAATGCTTATGGGGCCAGGCAAAGTTTGTAAAAGATACCTTATTTGCCAATAGCGATAGTGTTGTAGTTACAGCTACCAGAACAGAGAGAAAATTAAACAACCTTACCGTTCCTGTTACCATCATCAATGCAAAAACAATCCAACAAAATGGGTCTTTGCGTTTGACGGATATCTTAAAAGAACAAACTGGTATCAACTTGACTAGTGGTTTTGGCGCAGGTATACAGTTACAAGGGCTTAATCCAGACTATACTATTATATTAATCAATGGAGAGCCCTTGGTTGGACGCACTGCCGGGGTATTGGATTTAAATAGAATCGCTTTAGGGAATATTAAAAAAATTGAAATTGTAAAAGGCCCCTCCTCCAGTTTATATGGAAGTGAAGCCATGGCGGGTGTTATTAATATTATTACCGATGCAAGCATGGGTGCGCCACTGACAATGGGTCTGAGGTATGGAACTTACAATACAGTAGATGCTAATCTTGAAACAAAATTACAAACCAGCAATTTTCAATACCAAGGATTTATAAATAGTTATAATACAGATGGATATAGTATTCGTCCCAATAGCAATAGTCGCGTTACCACACCCATTGACCGATATTCAACCACTCAACAAATTAAATGGGATCTATCTAGTAAAACTAATTTTGTCCTGAATACACGTTTTACCAATGAGCAAATTCAAAATGAAATTGCAGTAGCTAATAATGGCGTCACTATTTATTCAATTGGGAAAGAAAATATTAAAGATGTAAATGCATCTGCTACATTAAATCATCGTTTTTCTAAAGCTTTAAAAACGAGTCTAAGAACTTATACAACCACCTACGATGCTGTGCAAAATTTGTTAACCATTAACGGGGTGCCTTATAGAGATGTATTGAATCATAATTTTAAGCGTATAGAAAATCAGACCGATTGGAATCTTAACAAAAATATACAAACGGTCTTTGGTATTGGTGCAGTTTGGGAAGGCGTGACAAGTAGTCGTTATGATAGTGAAAAAGTAAGGAAGCAAAAGGATATTCAATACGCATTTACACAATGGGAGTGGAAGCCATTGGAGCAATTTACTTTAATTGGTGGATTAAGATTTGATCAAAATACCCAGTTTACTTCTGCATATAGTCCTAAGATTTCAATGTTATATAAGTTAAATCCACAGCACCAATTTAGATTCAGCGTTGGCCAGGGTTTTAAAGCACCAGATTTTAGACAACTGTTTTTAGACTTTACCAATGCAGCTGCGGGAAGTTATAGTGTATTTGGTTCTGCACAAGCTCAACAAGTGATTGCCAAATTAGAGGCACTAGGACAAATTGGAAATTTATTTTCCAATTATTATTTATTAAAAGCACTTAAGCCGGAATATTCTAATGGTGTTCACTTTACATGGGATTGGAAAATCAATACTCGTTCTGCATTGTCCTTGCAATTATTTAGAAATGATATCAAAAATTTAATTGAAACACAGCAGGTAGGTACTTACATCTCAGGCGCTCAAATTTATAGTTATTTAAATATTGGACGTGCCTTTACGACTGGATTTGAATTAGAAGGGCAGTATAAATTCAACTCAAATTGGACGCTTAGCGGCGGGTATCAGTATTTACGCACAGGCGATAAAGACCAGATTGCAGATATTAAATCAGGCACAGTCTATACCAAAAATAGCCAAGGCTATAGCAGACTCCTGAAGCTGAACGAATATGTTGGTTTGCCAAATACAAGTAAGCATAAACTACAAGTCAAATTAAATTATAATTCCCCCAAGGGTTATTACTTGAATCTAAGAGCCATTTACAGAAGCAAGTGGGCGGTGAATAACAATAACGGCAATGAAGTTTTTGACAATGGTGATGTATTTGCTAGTGGCTATGTTGCTGTTAATAGTGCTGCTGGTAAAACATTCAAAAACGGGTTAAGTATTCAAGGAGGGGTAGATAATATATCTAATTATATCGATGCCACAAACCTGCCTAATTTACCTGGAAGAACTTTTTATACAAGTGTTAAGTATCAATTACAAAAAAATAAAAAATAAAAACAAATATATCATGAAAAAAAATCTAACAAAATTTGCGTTATTCTTAAGCTTAGGCCTTGCATTGGTTGCTTGTACAAAAGACGAAGAGACAATTGTTATTCCAGTGAGTGCCATTACAGTGAATAATCTTGCAGCAGATACGGTAACAGGATTAGGTGTTGATGGCAGACCTCAAAGTGCAGGTACGACTACTTATTATAGTCTAGTGGATAATAAAGCAATAGCTTCAACCGATGCCGCTTCAACTAAATGGGATATTGCTTTTTCGTCTACTAAAATTTTAGTGAATTGCGGTACTAGTGGTCCAGGTATTGGAGGCGCTTTTGTATTTAAAGGATTGTTTAATGAATTAAAAACGATTCCAGCAGATTCAAGCTTTGCAATAGACAATACCAACGCAGCCTCTTTTGCAATTCCATTGGGAAGCGGAAGAGCATGGTACACTTATGATGGATTGACGACACTAGTTAGTCCAATTGCGGGTCGTGTCTTAGTGATTAGAACTGCAACAGGCAAATTTGCAAAAATTGAAATTCTAAATTATTATAAAGGAGGGGTAACCTTACCAGCGACTGCATCAGTGAACGATAAATTATTCAAGCAGCGTTACTACACATTTAGATATGCGTATCAACCAAATGGTTCTAAGACGTTTTAGATTTAAAACTCCAAGTGATCAAAAACTCCGCAACGGTCTCGTTCGCGGAGTTTTTTCCTTTAGACATACATACAATCGTTTTACCTTCCCCTGTTTCGATAGATTCATTGATGGCTGCTTGGATTAACGCACCATCTTCACAAGTAAAAAGCACAGTGCCAGTTGCCTTTTTAATAAAATTCACTTCCATCTTTACGACCAACATGCTAATCTTTGGATTGCGTTGGTACACCTGTGCAAATGCCAGCATGCCGGAACACATTTCTGCAGCCATTGCTTCTACTGCGAAGTAAATAGATTTAAAAGGATTTTGACTGAACCATGAATACTTGATTTTAACAGTGCAAGTAGTTGAATCAAAATGTACAATCCTGAGTCCAGAAAAAAATGCAGCAGGTAATTTCTGAAACAGAAAAAAACGAAATTGAATAGGGCTACTAATTAAGGCACTAAATTTTTTAAAATTTGGGTTCATATCTGCTGAATTATCCTTAAATATAATAGATAAACCTTAATTTAGACCACTAAACGTTGCTTTATGAATCAAGGATTGCAAACCTATGACTACATTGTATTTGTATTGTATTTTATATTGATCTCCTCTTATGGAATTTGGATCTATCGAAAAAAGAATACCAACATTACCAATACCAAAGATTTCTTTTTGGCCGAAGGACAATTAACTTGGTGGGCCATTGGTGCGAGTTTAATAGCCTCTAATATTTCTGCAGAACAATTTATAGGCATGAGTGGCAATGGATTTAGATTAGGACTTGCCATTTCCGTATATGAATGGCTAGCAGCTGTTTCTTTGGTGGTGGTGGCTATCTTTTTTATGCCAGTCTATTTAAAAAACAAGATCTATACCATGCCTCAGTTTTTAAAAACGAGGTACAATGAAACAGTAGCCATGATCATGGCTATCTTTTGGTTGTTCTTATACATCTTTGTGAACTTGACTTCTATCTTATATTTAGGCGCCATCGCAATCAATAATTTAACAGGTGGCACGCATTTTCATTTGATCATGATTGGTTTAGCCGTATTTGCATTGTTCATTACATTGGGCGGGATGAAAGTGATTGGTTATACTGACGTGTTTCAGGTCTTGGTTTTAACAGTTGGAGGATTGGTCACTACTTATATTGCATTGACAGTTGTCAGCGAGCAATTTGGTATGGGTAAGAATATGGTTGCAGGCTTTCAACAATTAATGCAAGCCGCACCAGATCATTTTAAAATGATCTTTGATAAACCAGGTCCAGGTGCTACACAAAAAGAAATTGAGGATTACTCGAGCCTGCCAGGCATGGCCATGATGGTAGCGGGTATTTGGATTGCGCATTTAAATTATTGGGGATGTAATCAGTACATCACACAAAGAGCGTTGGGCGCAGATTTAAAAACAGCAAGAACAGGTATTTTATTTGCAGCTTTTTTGAAATTGATGATGCCAATATTAGTGGTAGTTCCTGGTATTGCAGCCTATGTATTGTACCAAAATGGAGGATTACAAACGCAGATGATGACTGGTGGGGTTTTGAATCAAGACAATGCGTATTCGGCTGTGGTTGGATTTTTACCTGTGGGCCTAAAAGGCTTGTCGATGGCGGCTTTGACAGCAGCGATTGTGGCATCATTGGCGGGTAAAGCAAATAGTATTTCGACCATTTATTCCCTAGACATTTATAAAAAATATATCAACAAGGACGCTACGGATAAAAAAATTGTCACAATAGGAAGAGTGATCATTGTACTTTCATTATTGATTGCGATTATCATTAACTGGAAAGACACTTTAGGTATTGGCGGCAAAGGTGGATTTGAATTTATCCAAAAATATACGGGTTATATTTCTCCAGCCATCTTCCCTGTTTTTTTATTAGGTTTCTTTTGGAAAAAAGCAACTTCAAAAGCAGCGATCACAGGTATCTTTTTAGGCGTGGCGCTCTCCATTATTTTTGATAAATTCTTGCCAGGTTGGATGGGCAACGATACTTTATTATATACAGCTTATCCAACTGCATCTGGCAGTTTTGAAATTCCATACTTAATTCAAATGGGCTGGGTATTTTGCTTTACCACACTGGCCATTATACTGATTAGTTTATTGGATGTGAAAGGACAAAAACATGAAAACGAAATCACCGAAGACGAGGGACAGTTTAAATTATCTAATGCTCATTTAGCAATGGTAATGCTTGTTTTGGGTGTGGTGATTGCGCTCTATATTAAATTTTGGTAGGCAAAGTTGATTGAACTGAATAGCACTTTAAACAGCGACTTTAAAAAAGTTGCAAACTGTAATGCCCTATAGCAGTAAAAAGGGCACAACGAATCAGTACGCCTAAACTACACCAAAACACCATTTTATTGGTGGGTACATTAAAGCCAACGCCAATACCGATACTAATGGGGGCACCTACAGTCATGGTACCCAATAAGCCAAGCCCAATGACACCATATTTTTCCCAAATTTTCAATACAAATCCAGGTTCCTTTTTTGTTTTCTCGACTTTATTTTTTCTGAAGCTATTGACTATCAATTTTATTTTATCACCCAGATAAGCGGCAGCAAAAACACCTAATAATCCCCCAACAAGGCTTGCTAAAAAAATAACGATTGGGGAGAGTCCAAATGCAAATCCAGCAGGGATAGCGGCGTAAATTTCAAAAGTGGCAAGACCAGCTACAGTGAGGATTTTATAAAACATAGGGTGATTTATGAAATGTAAAGCTAACAATTAATAGCCTCTAGGATACATTTTATTTATTAAATTAAACTTAACTTTAAGTTACCACAAAACCGAATGTATGGAACGTAGACAACTCTTAAAACAATCTGCTTTTGCAATTGCTGCTTTTTCTTTTTCTAGAGAAGTTTTTGCCAATGCATCAAATACTAGATTGGATTTTAATCCAGCTGCTTTGAATAGTTCGAATATGCTAAGTAGTATGATTCGATTAGGCTCAAATGAAAATCCACATGGCCCATCAACATTAGCGAAACAAGCAATGATAGACGCAGTAGGTATTTCTAATCGCTATCAGTGGGATATGAATGCGGAATTAAAAACAGCAATTGCAAAAATGACTGGTCACACAAAAGACCATATTGCCCTAGGTGCTGGATCTTCTGAGTTATTGGGTATAGTTTCATTATGGGCTGCGTATAAGAAAGGTAATGTGGTTGCTTCTGAACCAACATTTAAATTGTGGATGCCTGCGGCTAGACGTATGGGCTTGCCAACTAAATTAGTTCCATTGACAGAAACAAAGCACAATGATTTAAATGGATTAATGAATGCGATGGATGAACAAACAAAGATGATTTATTTATGTAACCCAAATAATCCAACTGGCACAGTGAGTCCTACAAGTGCATTGGAAGATTTTATAAAAAAAGTGGCTAGCACCACCATTGTATTATTAGATGAAGCGTATACAGATTATTATGATTCGCCATCTATGTCAAAAATGATTGACACCTATCCTAATTTAGTCATTGCAAAAACATTTTCTAAAACATTTGGAATGGCAGGTGCAAGAGTTGGTTATGTGTTGGCACATCCAAATACAATCAAGCAATTAAATGAATTTCAGGCTTGGGCAAATGCGGGCCCATCTGCAGTATCCATGCAAGGTGCATTGGCAGCCATCAAAGACAAGGCATTTGTAACCTATTGTAAGCAAGAAAATGTCAAAGCAAAAGAGATCTTGTATAATGGTTTTGATGCTCTAGGTATCAAGCATATTAAGTCATTCACAAGCTTTGTCTATTTTGATACGGCGACGTATAAACAAGATATACCAGCATTATTATTAGCCAATCAAATTACAGGTGCTAGATCTTTTGAGCAAAATAGCAGTTGGTTAAGAATAAGTATTGGCACAGTAGCTGAAATGGAAAAAGTGGTAGCTGTGTTGAAACTTGGCGCTTAGACTATACTTTTTTTGGAGGCAATGCAAATGCAGTCGCTTGGTGTTCGAACTGACCATTGTGTGCGCCGTCGCAAAACGGTTTGTTTTTACTTAGGCCGCATCTGCAAAGGCCTAACACATTTCTGCCAGCTAAGTCATAAGTGTTTCCTTCTCTATCTACGATTGTAAATTCGCCTTCGACTTTCAAAGATCCGTTATTATTTACGGTAATTTTAGTTGACATATTTTTTTAATTTAAGAATTTTAAAGGTATTGAATTTTTACTTCAGTTCAATCAGGGAAGCTTGTGTTGGATAGAATATCTTTAAACCAATTTGATTGGCTGCTTGAATTTCTCCTTTTATTTTTGCTTCGCAGCCATCACAAGGTTTGATATGTGTTACATACAATTGCGTGTTTTTCAAAAGTCTATTTGTTAGTTGATTTAGTTTCGCCATTTCTTCCATCAAAAGTTTAGGAGTTAGGTGCCCAAATAAAGCTTTTTCAGAAACGCTATTGTCAAAAGAGACTTCAATAAAAATGGCTTTAAGTTGATTTTGAATCACTAATGGCGCAATGGTCTGCCATAATTGAGCAAGCTGATCACTTTGTTCAACCCTATCTGCACCAGTGTCACCAAGGTATAATAAATAAGCATCCTGATTTTTGACAAGAAAAGCAGTGCTCTCATAGGGCTTAACATGACTTAAAACAAAGGGCGTGACAAATAAGCCAGTATTGTCAATTGGAATTTCAAGCTTGGGTGTTAAGGTTTGATAGCTATATTTTTTTAAGATAGGCGCTTCTCCCTCAGTTCCAAAATTGGCCCAAGCAGACCAGGTGAAATAGTTTTTCTTAAATACATCTAAGACAGAAGCAAGTCCGTATAAATTTTTTGCTTTGTCATTGGGGGAATTCATGATCAATCCTGCGGTATGATCTAAATGTGCATGAGAAATAAAATAGCTATTGATATTATTTTGTTGAATAACACTAGGGTTGGATGGTTTAAAAATCTTTTTTGCTGCCGCAAGCTCAAGCCCCTTATAAATAGTACCGGCGTCTAAACAAATAAATTGGTCGCTGCCACCGGCAGCCACAAGGTATGCCGATAGATTCGACTCGTCTAAGCCACCCTTTACACCGAGGGGGATGACTTTAAAGCCATTGGTTGAAATGGATGCATTGTTTGATTGTCCAGCAACATGTGCTGCTACCATCAACAAAATCGCAACGATTGGTCCTAATTTTGGTTTCAAATCTTGATTTTGTTAAAATTATTAAATTTTTCGTTCCGTTTGCGTAATTGGGAACATATTCAAATGATCAATTGCGTTTTTTAGGAATTGTATAAGATATTTTTGAGTCAAATCAAATCAAAAATTTATGAAAAAAATGTTTATATGCTTCATGGCATTATGCACATTGACAGTTACTGCGGTATCTGCACAAAAAATGGACCAGGCTGCAAAAAACATCAAGTTTTACGGACAAGTTTGGGATGTGGTAGTCAATGAAGGAAGAGTGAATGTATTAGATACTGCTTTTGCTGATAATGTGATTTTACACACGACACCTGCTGTCACTGGCAAGGCGAATGCGATAGCGTATTACGCAAATTATGTGACTGGATTTAGTAACAGACAGTTTACTGTAAGAGAATCACTTGCACAAGGCAACAAAGTAGTGAAATACTGGAACTTTAAAGGCAAGCATACAGGTACTTTCTTTGGTATTCCTGCAACCAATAAGGATGTGGATGTGGTTGGCTGTACCATTGCGACTATTGTAAATGGCAAAATCACAGAAGAGCGTGACTTTATGGACATGTTAGAATTCTTACAACAATTAGGCATCATGCCTCGTTAAGCTTCTACGGTTTTTACAGATTTTATAAAAGCGGAAGGGGTTACTCCCTTTCGCTCTTTAAAAGCGTCAATGAATTTAGATCTTGATGCAAAACCCGCATTTGTAGCAATCGCTTCTATCGTCAAATTTTTTGCTTCTCCGTCTTCGATCAACTTACATACATGATCGATTCTTAAATTTTTTCTCCAGTCACTAAATGTAATCTCCAGTTCTTTATTAAAGTAGTTGGATAAAAATCTTTCTGGTATTTTTAAATCAAAAGACATTTGAGACAGTGAAAATTCCTTTTGAATAAAAGGTAAAGTATCTAAATAATCTTGAATGATCCGCTCAATATCCTGCACTGTGATTGTTTCTTTTTGTTTCTTAGGCAAAATCGACTTAAACTCTTCTATAATATTGTCTTTCCCTTTCTCAATCGTATAAGATACGTTGCCATAAAGGATCTTAGGGAAAAGGAATAGGAAGATATTTTGTAAGAAAAAGCCACCGCCACAAATTTCAAAATAATATTTCTGGCTAAAAATTATAGTGGATGGAATTCCTAATACACTAAATTGAACACCATACAAAGTACTCATATGTCCTATACTATTAATTGCTATAACAATTTGTATCCAACAAAGCAAATAAAACCATCTACTAATAATGCGATGATTAGAGGGTAACTGATTGTATTTTATCAAAATGGATTTGCTGCGACTGTAAAAGTAAATTAATGCAAAAAGGGAATACACTAAAAGATGAATTGATCTTGAGTAAAGGATAAATTCAAATGAAACAAAATTGAAATCAAGCGTATAGTTCTCGGTCACATTGACTGTTTCATGTGCAATTTGCGCCTTTTGATCAAAAGGGAGGGTGGTAAATGGCAGGCAATTAATAACAATAAAAGCAGCAGGGAGTAAATGCAACCAATCCCATTTTTCAAGTTTGCTATGGTCTGCTAAAGTGGTCTTCACGTAATAAAACAACAAGGGACCTAGTAAATAGGATAAGGGCAGCCAATGTACGAAGCTCACGCCTTCCCAAAAGAGGTCCTTGGTAAAATGAAGGCCGTAATACACCATCACCACCAGGTTGCAACACAAGAAAAAAAGCGCTAAGAATATATTCGATCTATTTAATGAACTTAAATAGTACAAAAGGATGAAGGAAGTAAAAATCCCAAATAAAGGAAACAGTATGGCCATAAATGGGTGATTACTAGGTTAGTAGAGCCCAAATTAAGCAAATTTGTTCCAAAATAGCAAAAAGGAACATGTTAGAATTCCATATTCCCCATGAAAAAGCCCCGGCAATTTGCCAGGGCTATGTATTTTTCAAACTTAAAACCTAATAATTACTTACTTACTCGCTTATATGTCTTGATACTAGTCACTTTATTTACAGTATCTGAGATTGTTTGAGTGAACTCATCTGGGCCATTGAAAGTTACAGGGATATTGTATTTACCTACCCAAATCTTATTGCTACAAAAAGTCAGATCTTCGGTTAATGCACCATTGCTTAAGGTAAAACTACCCTTACCTACTGTGTTAGCAAAAGTATTGCTTGTTGCATCAGCTGCTGCTTTAGCTGCCCACATAAAATGACCTGCATGGTATACTTTATATTCATTGTAAGTATTTACAACTGAATCTTGACCAGTTACATTGATACTTTTTGTTTGGTGCCATACACCATCTAAATCAGATGTGCCTGCGCTTTCTAATTTAGTATAATCTTCAGAACTACTCCATTTTTTACCATTGATCACGATTGCATCAATCTTCTGATTATATCCTTTTTCGTTCTTTGTGATCGCTAACTTAACAGTAGCTGCAGAATCTAAAGTAGTTGTATTGAAAATATTCACCTCTTCCATGTTATTAGCATCTTTCTGAGTGTAAGATCCAACACCAAAAGATACAGCACTATCCTTATTTTCTATAATATAAAAATAAGATTCAGCAGTATAAATTTTGAATTGGGTAGTGCCATCTGCAGCCGATGACTCATTGTCTTTACCATCGTAATTCCAAATTACTTTGTCTAAAGAATAAACACCAGCATGAGATGTCGGTGCTTCCGGTTGAGTGCAACTAGCTAAAATAGCAGCCATTGCAAATCCTACAATCGTTGTTTTTTTCATTGTTATGTTTTTAAGTATTAGATATGTAAATTTAAATACATATTGTATTCAATAGCGGAAATTTATTGTTAAAATGTTCCAATATAGATTTAAGGAACAAATTTTGCTCAGGCTCAGTTGCATTTTCCTATTTGGACGATTATATTACAGTTCAATTTAAAAATTAAATTCATATGAAAAAGTTCATTTTAGCATGTCTTGTGGTTAGTACCATTATTGCGTGTTCTCCAAAAACAGAAACAGCTAGCACATTTGCGGCTCCTAAAGATTTAACTAGTTACAATCTTGACAGTTCTGCCAATATTGATTTGGTTAAAAAAATGATAGTCGCTTTTGAAGCGATGGATTCTGCCACTTATAGAGCATGCTATGCTGACACTGCCAAATTTCATGACAATGGAAAAGACATGACTTTAGATCAAAATATAGGCAACTTTAGCTATTTCAAATCAAGCGGTCTAACTTTTAAAGTAGTAAGTATTGAGCCAATTTGGGAAATCGTGAACAAAGAAGCTGACCAAAATGGCGTTACAAATTATGTTATGTCTTTTCAAACTATGGTCTTTAAAAAAGGCGAGAAGGAAGCAAAATTGATTATGAGTGTAGTCAATGGTATGAAAGATGGTAAAATTGTGGAAGAGTGGGGATTATACGATTCAAAACCATTCATGGATTTAATGACACAAAAATAGATTCATTTATAGCTTTTTAAAGCTATGCTATAGTATAGTTTTAAGCCAAAAGAGCCCGTCGATGACGGGCTCTTTTGGCTTAAATAGGGTTTATCGTTAAGCCATTAAACCCGTTATCTGTTTTATTGTCTAATATCTTATCAAAAAGTATGATTTTGGCGCATAAATTGATTATTTTCAAAAGCGCTTTTTGTACAATGCGCATTTTAATATGTCAATTATTCGTAATTTAATTTTTACCTTTTTTGTTGGTGTTTTTTGCACAGCAAGTGTGTATGCGCAGGATTTTTCTAATAAGGGTAAGGAATTCTGGGTGGTGTTTCCCCCACATCAACCTTCAGCTCCAGCTAATTTAGCTGACTTGTCTTTGTATATCAGTTCTGATAAAAATACGAGTGGGCATATTGTGATTAATGGAGATTCAATCTCATTTAATATAATCGCCTTTACACCTCAGGAATTTATTTTACCTAGGAACACGACTTATGTAAGTGGCTTAGAATCTGCTACAGATGATCCAACATTAATTCAAAAAATTGTTTTAAATAAAGGCATAAAAGTGATTGTAGCCGAAGGTAAGCCTGGGGTTGTGGTATACGCGCATATGTATGCTAGTGCTCGTTCTGCGGCTTCTATTATTTTACCAGTTTCTGTACTTGAAAGAAAGTATCAAGTTATTTCATACATCCAATCCCAGCCAACTTTAGCAGCAGTAGCTAATGAGTCTAGAAGGTCTCAATTTAGTGTGGTTGCAGTAGAGGATAATACCGTCATTCGAATTCAATTAAGAAAAAGTGGGCAAATTTCAGGTTCACCTTATGATGTAGCATTACCGAAAGCAGGAACTATTTATTCTTTTCAAGATCCGTTAGACCTAACTGGAACCTCCATTGAGTCCGTTTCGGTAGGCGGAAGTGTTTGTAAAAAAATTGCTGTTTTTAGTGGAAGTAGTAGTCTTTTCATAGGCGCTGGTGGATCGTTAGATCCATTGTATCAGCAATCTTATCCTACTAATTCTTGGGGGTTAAATTATTTTATCACCCCTTATCGTGGGAAAAATAAATTCAATATCCGTGTATTAGCTAAAGAGGATGGTACCATTATAAATGTAAATGGGCAGGCTGTTCCAATAAATGCCAATGAATTTAAAGAGTATAGTTATAACAATCAAGTAGCATTTGCCATCAATTCTAATAAGCCAGTTGCAGTAGCGCAGTATTCATTAACACAATCTGCCGATATTGGTGTTGGTGATCCAGATATGGTCATTTTAAATCCGGTGGAACAAAATATCAATGATGTGACTGTCTTTTTAACACCAAAATTTGATATCTCTGACCAAAATATCAATGTGGTGATTAAGGATGAAGGCATTTCAACTTTTAAAATTAATGGACAAAAACCAACTAGCACATTTGTAAAAATACCCAATACCAACTACTCCTATTTACAAGAAAAATTTACCGCGCTCAATGGCTATTTAAGCATTAGATTAACTTCTGACAGTGGATTCAATGCTTTCTGTTATGGATTTGGAAATGTTGAGTCCTATAGCTATAGTGCAGGAACCAATGTGAAAGATTTATTTCAAAAATTATTAATCACCAATAAGTTTACATCGGTAGATGCCAATGCAGTGACTTGTAAGGGCACTCCTTTTATTGCATCCATCACGCTTCCTTATATGCCAAATGTATTAAAATGGAAAATACCTTCCTACGCACAAGTAGATGATCTATCACCTAAGGCAATTGATTCATCCATTGTAAGTGGCAAGAAAATCTACACTTATAAATTAAATACAGAATTAATTTATCAAACAGCAGGCACTTATAGTATCGAAGTGATTGTGAATAATCCATTAGGTGATGGCTGTAGCGGTGAACAAGAAATCAGTTTTGACTTAGAAGTAATTGAGCCACCCAAAGCAATCAATAAAATAATATCAAGCAATTGTATTGCTGATTCTGTGAATTTTATAGATGCTAGTATCGTTAACACAAATGATAAAAAAATAACTAATTATAAGTGGGACTTAGGGAATAATACTTTTAAAGACTATTCGGCTAATTTTAAATTCAAATTTGATACTGCTGGCAAATATGACGTCAAATATTTTGTAATTACAGAAATTGGTTGCATTAGCGATACCCTATCCACAAGCATTCAGCTAGATGAAGTGCCTACTGTTAAATTTGATTTTTCATCTATCACCTGTCAAAATAAGGAAATTTTATTTACGGATGCTTCAACGGCTAAGGGCAATACTATTATTGATAAATGGGTTTGGAATTTTGGAGATAGTACGACAATCGATACCCTTTCTTCAAATACAGTTGTGACGCATAGTTATGTAGATGCAAAAAAGTATAAAGTTAAATTATCTACTATTACCAAAAATGGTTGTCAAAATTCATTAGAAAAAGAAATCACAAGTCATCCTAATCCAGTCATTGGTTTTATCATGCCTGAGATTTGTTTAGAGGATTCGTTTGCAAAATTTATTGATACAACAAGCATTGCGGATAATTCAAAAGGTTTTAAATATAAATGGAATTTTGGGGACAATGCAAATACATTATTTCCCAATACGGATTCCATAGCGAATCCAAAGCATCGTTATTTACAACCAGGTGATTACAATGTATCCCTCGAAATCAAAAGTTTAGCCGGATGTATTAGCGCCGATACGAGTGTATTCACAGTGAACGGGTCCAGACCTAGATCTACTTTTTTAGTTCAAAATGACACCGCTTTATGTAGTAATAAGGAAGTCATTATTATCAATAATTCTGTAGCTGATATTGGATCAGTTGGAAGATTAATTATTTATTGGGACTACGATAGAGATCTATCAGACACAACAGTAGATGAAAATCCAACAATTGGTAAAAGCTATAAACATAATTATACAAAATACAGTTTCCCTAACACTACAAATTTTAAAATCAAATTAGTAGCTTATTCGGGAGTCAGTTGTTTCGATGATACCCTTCGAAGTATTTCAATTGTACCTCCACCAAGTAAGGCAGTCCCTTTAAGCACAAAAACTTATGTCTGTAAACTAGATACCCTTCATTTTAATGCCGAAATTACAGGTGGCCTTCCTCCATTTAATGAAATTTGGTCCGTTGACAAGACGAGTGCCGCTAATTTTTCAGCAAATGTATTAAATGGCTTAATACCTGATAATATCAATATCTCATTAAAGCTAATTGACCCTAAACAATGCGAGTACCTCTATAATAATATTCAAAATTTAAATGTTCGTGATATTCCAACAGCGATTTTGAAAGCAAAGGATACGGTCATTTGCAACGGAGATCCAATTACTTTATTAGGTTCAGGTGGAAGCACCTACAATTGGATATTGAATGATGTCACAAAATTTTCAACCAATACCATTGACAGCTTTTCAACAGCACAAAATGGTACTTATAAGCTTATTGTAAATGATGGTTTTTGTAATTCATTAAAATCAGATTCGGTATTTATAAAAGCATTAAATATTCCGGTTTACACTTTAAGCTACAATCCTTTTAGTTGTATCAAAGGCAATCTAGTTATTAATACAAATGCAACAGATCAAAAAAATATCTATCTAAATTGGGACTTTGGAGATGGAAAAACATTTAATCTTGCACAACCTGTGTCGCATACCTATGACCAAATTGGTAGCTATCAGATAAAATTATCTGTAAAGAATGACTATTGTCCAAAATATGAATATCAATTAAATGGCGATTCTGTTAAAGTAGTCGCGCCACTGCCACCATCTAAATTCACGCTATTTGTGCTTGCAGACCAGGACACAGTGTTGTCACCTAAAAAAACAGATTTTGGCTATATCAATTATAAATGGGCGCCTTCGTTAAATCTTTCAAATACACTTATTCCTAATCCAATGTTTAGGGCGAATAGTTCCATTGAATATACTTTAACAAGAACAGATCCTGTAACCGAATGTTTTATCAATGATATCTATTATATAGATGTTTCAAATCAGATTGTTGTTGCTATTCCAAAGGCATTTACACCAAATAGAGACAACCTCAACGATATTTTAAAAATTGAATACGGCGCAGGACTTAAAACATTTAACTTTTTTAGAATCTTCAATCGATTTGGCAAAATTGTTTTCCAAACAAATAGATTAACTGATAGTTGGGATGGTAAATTCAATGGCATTGATCAGGAAATGGATGCATATACCTATTTGATTGATTATGTAACTTATAAAGACGAACACATTACAAAAACGGGATCCTTTATTTTATTAAGATAAATGAATAAAATTGTATACTTTATATTTGGAGTTTTTCTCCTGACTCTTGCACAAGATACTTGTGCGCAAACGCCATATTCTTCACAGAACTTTAATTTAAATAATTTCTTTAATCCTGCTACCTCTGGTTTTGGCGTCAATAATAAAGTGCAAACAATGTTTAGAACGCAGTATGAAGGTGTAGGAAGTGCATACAGGACGATTGGAATAGCCGCTGATTTTGCATTGGTTGGGAAAAATAATTATGATAAAAACAACCTTTTTGGATTGGGTGTACAAGCTGTATCGGAGCAAGTATTAGATGGTGTTTTACAAACCAATGCCATCACACTTAGTTTAGCCAATCGACTATTTTTAAATGGACCAAAGACAAGCAGCATTGCATTGGGCATAAGTTCTACATTAATAACCAGGACCATTGATGCTTCTAAACTTACATTCGGCGATCAGTTTAATTCTGGAAGATTATTTAATTCAACTAGTTTAGAAGTCATTAATGCTATTCCAAGTAAATTTTCATCTAATGTAGGATTATTATATACCTTATCTAATGAACAAACATTTCTTCAATTTGGCGGAAGTTTATTCTACATTAATCGAAGCTCTTTGGAGCAAGCGGTAGAAAAATTTCAACAATCCTATCAAACCTTAGCACAAATTAATTTTGAAAAAAGGGTTTGGGAAAATAATACGATTGTATTTCATGCCGATTATCAAAATAGATTTGAAAGTGAATTTGTTTATACAGGAGCTGTATTTAGTATTCCAATGAATTCAAAAGGAGAAAATAATGATCGTTTTTATATTGGTTGTTTTTATAGAACAAAAGATGCGATTATCCCATATGTTGGTTTAATGTATAAAAAGTACAAATTTGGATTGAGCTATGATGTGTATCAATCAAAAATGTCCTTATCAAGTTTAAGGCCTCAAACAATTGAGTTTACCATTTCTACCAATATAAGCCATCGGGTTTCGGATAAATTAGTGGGCATGTTTAACTAATTAGAGCCAATTGTTTTTTAAATATTTCTATCCTATTAAGTTTGACTATATAAGGGAATGAACTAATTTTACATATACAAACAAACATTAGTTTAATGGGTAAGATTTTAGTGATAGGTGCAGGTGGACAGTTGGGGACAGAACTCACAAAAGCTTTGACAGACAAGTACGGAAAGGATGGCGTTCTTGCAACTGATTTTCAGGAGGCCGCAAAAGACAAATTTGACTATTGTGCTTTTCAAACTTTGAATGTCATGGATAAAGCCAGCCTGGCTTCCATTGTTGCTAAAGAAGGAGTGACGCAAATCTATCACTTGGCAGCTATCCTATCTGCTTTAGGCGAAAAAAATCTCGTACAAACTTGGGATTTAAATATGGGTGGTCTGCTAAATGTATTAGAAGTGGCAAGGGAGCATCAAATTGAAAAAGTTTTTTGGCCTAGTTCCATTGCTGTTTTTGGTCCAAATTCAGACAAAGACCAAACACCACAAAAAGCATTTAAGGATCCTAATACGGTGTATGGTATTTCAAAATTAGCAGGCGAACATTGGTGTGAATATTATTTTAATAAATATGGTGTAGATGTTAGGAGTCTAAGGTATCCTGGTTTAATTGGCTATAAGTCTTTACCTGGTGGAGGCACAACCGACTATGCAGTAGACATTTATCATAAAGCAGTGCAAGGAGAAAACTTTACTTGTTTCTTGAGCGAGCATACTTATTTACCAATGATGTATATGGATGATGCCATTCATGCAACACTTCAGTTAATGGATGCACCAAAAGAAAATATAAAAATTCGTACAAGTTATAACCTTGCAGGAATAAGTTTTTCACCTAGTGAAATCCATCAAAGTTTATTGTCTTATTATCCTCATTTTGAAATCACCTATCAGCCAGATTTTAGACAGCAAATTGCAGACAGTTGGCCTAATAGTATTGATGACAGTACTGCAAAACAGGATTGGAATTGGCAACTTACATTTGATTTAAAAGCAATGACAGAAGTTATTGTAAACAACTTGCCAAAATATTTTAATTACAACGCGCCTAAATAAAACATATGTACAATCAATTTCAACCATTTTTAGCAAAAGAAATAGAAGGGATTAAAGAAGCGGGATTATATAAAAAAGAAAGAATCATTACTTCTGCACAAGCAGCAGAAATTACCATACAAGGTGGCCAACATGTATTAAATTTTTGTGCCAATAATTATTTGGGTTTATCCTCACATCCAAAAGTGATTGAAGCAGCAAAGGCAGCCATTGACAGCCATGGATTTGGATTATCATCTGTACGTTTTATTTGCGGCACACAGGATATACATAAAACATTAGAAGAAAAAATCTCTGCTTTTTTAGGTACAGAAGACACTATTTTATACGCTGCGGCATTTGATGCAAATGGTGGCGTGTTTGAACCATTGTTTGGAGAAAAGGATGCGATTATTTCAGACTCCTTAAACCACGCATCTATCATTGATGGTGTAAGACTTACAAAGTCTATGAGGTATCGATACGAGCACAATTCAATGGTGGACTTGGAAGCAAAATTAAAAGAAGCCATTGCAGCTGGCGCGGTACAAAAAATCATTGTAACAGATGGCGCATTCTCTATGGATGGTACGATTGCACAACTAGATAAGATTGTTGAATTAGCCGAAAAATATGAAGCACTTGTAATGACAGATGAATGTCATTCCACAGGATTTTTAGGCAAGACAGGAAGAGGGGTGCATGAATTAAAAGGCGTGATGGGCAGAGTGGATATCATTACAGGCACTTTAGGAAAAGCATTGGGTGGTGCGTCTGGTGGATTTACATCTGGTAAAAAAGAAATCATTGATTTATTAAGACAACGTTCAAGACCATATTTATTTTCAAATACACTAGCACCTTCAATCACTGGAGCATCTATTGCGGTTTTTGATTTATTATCACAAACCACTGAACTCAGAGATACGCTAGAAGCAAACACGACTTATTTTAGAGAAAAAATTACTGCTGCAGGATTTGATATCAAACCAGGTACGCATCCAATTATCCCAATCATGTTATACGACGCAGTCGTGTCTCAAAAAATGGCAGAAAAATTATTAGAAAAAGGCATTTACGTCATTGGATTTTATTATCCAGTCGTTGCCAAAGGGCAAGCAAGAATACGTGTACAAATTTCTGCAGCACATACTAGAGCACATTTAGATCAAGCGATTCAAGCATTCATAGAAGTGGGCAAAGAATTGGGTGTGATAAAATAGAATCTTAATCCTAAAACTTAGGAGCTACATAAAATAAAAAGGGTTTACGACTATTAGATCGTAAACCCTTTTTTAAATTCACCTATAAATTCTTAGCATCAATTGATTTGAATGCCAGATGTTATTGTTGAAATTATTTAGGTAAAACAACAGCATCCAAAACGTGGATTAAGCCATTGCTTGCAGCTAAGTCAGTAGCAACTACTGTAGCAACACCACCTTTCTCGTCTGTTAAAATTACTTTACCACCTTTAATAGAAGCAACTAAGTTACCACCACTAACAGTTTTTAAAGTCACTGAACCACCACCATCTGTGATAGCTTTCACAACAGCAGCAGCATTAAAACTTCCAGATACAACATGGTAAGTTAAAATTTTAGCTAAAGTTGCTTTGTTTTCTGGCTTAAGTAGGTACTCTACTGTTCCAGCTGGTAATTTTCCGAAAGCAGCGTTTACTGGTGCAAAAACCGTAAAAGGTCCTGCGCTTTGTAAAGTCGCAACTAAGTCAGCAGCCTTAACAGCAGCAACTAAAGTTGTATGATCTTTTGATCCTACAGCAACGTCTACAATTGTTTTTTGAGCGTTTACTGTGATTGTGCTAGCAACAATTGCAAAAGTCGCTAGTAATAAGTTTTTGATTTTCATATTAATATGTTTTATCTAATAACATCAATTTGTATGAATTGTTCGGCTTAAAAATTAAATAATCCTAATTATTTATTAGAAGACTGATAATCAATAAAGTAGTCTTAGTATTTTTTTTATTAACTATAACAGGCTATTTAGACGTATATTTAGGTACAATTACAAACCAAATATGCTAAAAAAACTTACAACTTCAGATATATTAATGCTAATTGCAGCATTTTCTTCTTTGGTATTTTCAGAATTATTATGGTTTAAAGGGGAAAAAGAGGCAGCAATTTTTATTGGATTATGGGTTCCTTCAATTCTAGGTTTTGCAATTTTTTTAAAATTAATAAACAATTCAAATGATTGATATCATACCTTATTTTGCAGCATTCGTTACAATATTATTCGGAGTTGGCTTTATCTTAGCACTAAATAAATTTAAAGGGTATAAATAGTTTATTTATGAATAAGTTTTTACAAATAGCAAGTAATCGCTTTGACTCTTACTTTAATCCTAAAGTTGTTAGAAAAATTGAATTGCTTCTTTTAAGAGCAGCAGTTTTTTCGTTTATACTCCATTTAGCAATCATTTATTTGGGTAACAATTTCAACTATTTTCAAAATTTTCAGCACAGTTATTTAAAGGCCATCTATACGCCATTTAGTTTTATACTTTTTTATGAAGTATTCCTACTTGTAATTATCATACCAAATTCTATATCAGAGTTTATAGGAAAGCAATTTGAGGTCATTACATTAATTACATTGAGGAGCTTTTTTCATGATATTGCTGACTTTAATACAAGTGAAGCAATTCATCTTCAAAATCCTGCATTTTTAAGTCTAGTATATGATTTAGTAGCTTCCATTTTTATGTTAGGACTAACGATTGTATATTATAAAATTTATAATAGTAGTAATAATAAGGAGGTCATTAGAGAGTTAAATCAATTCATCAATATCAAGAAAGTGGTTTCTTTAAGTATGATTGTAGTATTATTAATTTTAAGTGTTACAAGTTTATTTAATTGGTCAATGGATATGATGGAGGCTTTAAGAATAAATGATAACTATCCAAATCCAAATACAGTTTTTTACGAAGACTTTTTTTCTATCATGATATTTGTGGATGTATTATTGCTTATTATTTCATTTACTTTCCATTCCTCTTTCTTCATCATTTTTAGAAATGCGAGTTTTATCATTACAACTATATTACTAAGAATGTCTTTAACGATTGAAAAGCCTATGAATTATATCATTATTTTAATTGGCTTTTTATTTGCAATTGCCTCCTTCTTCTTATACAGATTTAGGTATATCCACCATAAAAGAGATAAATAAAGTCTATTAGCAGGCTTTATATTCATTCAACAATCAGCTTGAATTTTTGTTATATTTATTATTAAACGAAACCACATGACATTTCAAGAACAATTAGATCACTTAATTATAGAAAAGCAGGCAATACCTGAAGCATTTGCATTGCCAGAATTGATCGATCAAAGGACCTATCTAACTGACGGTGAGCTAGTTACATGGAATGGCCCTACCCACGAAGTGTTTTCACCAATTTGTATGCACGCCCCAGATGGTGTACAACGTATTAAGATAGGATCCTATCCTGTATGTACCGAGAAGGAAGCGATGATTGCCTTGGACGCTGCTTGTAAAGCCTATAATGATGGTAGAGGCGAGTGGCCAACCATGTCGGTTGCACAAAGAATTAATTGTGTAGAAAATTTTGTAATAAAAATGTTAGCGCAAAAAGAGATTGTAGTGAAGTTGATTATGTGGGAAATTGGAAAAACATACGCAGACTCTGAAAAAGAATTTGACAGAACAGTGGAATATATTTATGCTACCATCGAAGCACTAAAGGATGTGGATAGGGACTCCTCTAGATTCACGATTGAACAAGGGATTGTTGCTCAAATAAGAAGATCACCATTAGGGGTTGTATTGTGTATGGGTCCATTCAATTATCCATTAAACGAAACCTTCACTACATTGATTCCTGCAATCATCATGGGTAATACTTTATTGTTTAAAGCGCCAAAACACGGTACGCTATTGCATTACCCAATGTTAGAAGCATTTAAATCTTGTTTTCCTAAAGGCGTAGTCAATACAATTTATGGAAGAGGCAACGTGATTATTCCACCATTGATGGAGTCGGGTAAAATCAATGTACTTACACTCATTGGATCAAGTAAAGTGGCGAATCAATTAAAAAAATTACATCCAAAAGTAAATCGCCTAAGAGCCATACTCGGATTAGATGCTAAAAACGCAGCGATTGTTACTAAGGATGCAGATATTAAATTAGCTGTTCAAGAAACGGTTTTAGGATCACTTTCATTCAATGGGCAAAGATGTACAGCACTTAAAACAATTTTTGTGCATCAATCCATCGCTAAAGAATTCATTGAATTATTAAAAGAGCAGGTGGCAAAATTACAATTTGGATTGCCATGGGAAAAAGGGGTAACCTTGACACCATTACCAGAGCCAGGTAAGCCAGCTTATTTGAATGATTTGATAGAAGATGCAAAATTACATGGCGCAGCTGTTATGAATGAAAATGGCGGAACTATCAAAGAGACTTTCTTTTACCCAGCTATTTTGTTTCCAGTGAACCACAAGATGAAAGTGTATGTAGAAGAACAGTTTGGTCCAATCATTCCAGTCATTCCTTTTGAAGACATTGAAGAACCTATCCAATATATCATTGATTCAACACATGGACAGCAGGTTAGTTTGTTCTCAAAAAATCAATCTGAGTTGGCAAGTTTGATCGATCCATTAGTGAATCAAGTGAGCAGGGTGAATATTAATTGTCAATGTCAAAGAGGTCCAGATAGTTTTCCATTTACAGGACGTAAGGATAGTGCAGAAGGTACTTTGTCTGTAGTAGACGCATTAAGATCTTTTTCTATCAGGTCTTTAGTGGCTGCAAAATTAACCGAGGAGAACAAGCATATCATCAATGATATCGTCTCTTCTCATCATTCTAATTTCTTAAGTACTAAGTTTATATTTTAAGTCAAGTTGATTGAATAAAAAAAGCATGCTATTGAATAAATAGCATGCTTTTTTATGATAAAGAATATTAATTATAATTCATAGACCCTAAGGCTGTTTCCAGTAGGGGTAGTTTTATATTGTTTCAATACCGAAGCTGCTGGACCGTTGACTACTGCTCCTGTTGAACTAAACAGGGAGCCGTGACCAGGAGGGCTAGGACAAACAAAACGATTATTACTTGCTTGGTATTCTAATGTTACTTGTTGATGGGTGCAAAGAGAACTTACTGCTAAAAATTCATCGGTAAGTGTTCTAGCAATGATGATATTATTTGTTCTATCTACATAAAATCCTCCTGCTGTGTTTAAGCTGGTATAAGGGCTATTTGTTATATTGATTGTAAAATCAACTTTATTAGCTGGGTTAGGATTATTAGTCCCAGTTGGATTAGCTGGAGCAGGACCATCCGATTTAGAACATCCTTGCATGCAACCAAAAATTAGTATTGAAGCAGCACTTAGGCCAACTTTTTCAATGAAATCTTTTCTTTCCATAATAATAAATTTATATAATAAATAATAATAAACTTACATAATAACAATGGTTAAAGTACTTTTGTTGTAGAAATTAATAGATAGTTAACCAAAAAATACTTCCCCATGCATAACTATTTGAATTATAGACCTTTGAAAAAGTTATTTTTTTTACTCATCTTTATTGGTGCTCTAAATACGGTCCAAGGACAAACAGATTCACTATTGCAGACGCTTTTAGTGGATGAAAAAATTGATAGTCAATTGATTGCTCCCCAAAAAATGCTATTTACCCAACAATTGATTTGGGGTAATAACGGCATTTTTAAAAACAGGTATGGCAGTAACCAAGATTTAGTTGAAAGAAGAAAGATTGATTTAAGAATAAGAAGAAAGATGTTACAACTGCATCAAATTGGTGGCTTTGTCACGCTGGGAGGCATGGTTGCACAAGGCATTATTGGAAGTAAGCTATACACCGGTTCGTATAAATTAAAGGAAACACATGAAAAATTAGGAACTGCTGTTAACCTGTCATATGGATTCACCGCCATCAATGGATTATTCACCCCGCCTTCCACTTTCAAAAGAGATAAAAAATTAACTTCTATTAGATTGCATAAGTGGTTGGCCATTGCACATTTGTCTGGTATGATTGCAACCAATATTCTTGGGACTCAAATTGAAAATAACTATGCCCTTAAACCTTATCATCGAGCAGCAGCTTATACTAGTTTCTTTAGCTTAGCAGCAGCTATGGTGGTCATTAAATTTTAAATGATGCTACTACATGTATTGCTTTCGTTCATCTTAACGTTATTCTTTCAAAATCCAAGTTTTGAAACGACTGCTTCATCGGTCACTTATTCGATGAAACATAAATTACATAACTGGGAAGGGGTAAGTAAAGACTTAAAAGTTGCTACCAAGTGGAACGAACAAAAAAATGAAATCGAACAAATTTCAATTGTAGTGAATGTAGCGACCTTTAATAGCGGTCTTTCTAGTAGAGATAGCCATATGATGGAAGTCTTAGACGGCTTAACTTATCCAAGAATTATCTTTAGCAGTAGTAATGTACAGTACACCCCAGATGGCATACTTGTAAAAGGTAAATTACAATTTCATGGAGTAGAGAAAATGATTGAGACCAAGGTAAAACTAGAAAAGGTCAATCGTAAATGGATGTTTACTGGAAGTCTTCCAGTTTTATTAGAAGACTATAAAGTAGAAAGGCCCGGTTTATTATTTGTAAAAGTAGACAACTTAGTAAAAATAGATTTTCAGGTAGCGTATAATAATTAATTCAACACTTTATCTGCACAACAGCTACTGGCAAATGAATCTGGCTTTGCTTTAAATGCAAAACCCATTCCCATAATGTATCCCATTGCATCTTTTAAGGCCTCATTACTTTTAAATTGGCTATTGGTATTGATATCGGCGTGTACTTCCATCTCCACATCATGTTCAATGAATAGATCACAAAGAGAATAGGCAATTTCGACACTCTTTGAAACTTCAAGTAACATCCTTTCTTTTATGTGAAGTGTTTGATTTGTTTTTTCATTATGAATAAACATGAACCCACCATTTTTTTCTCTTAAAAAAACAATGACCGTAGCAAATTCTGTTACAGATTGTTTTACCTGACTATCAGTGCCTATATACACTTTAAGCTTAACATTTTTTGCAGTCTCTTCCTCGATACACTTTTTTACATGCTCAGCTATTGGTATCGAAATTGTCTCGCCGTTAAATTTACGCCAAACCATATGCATCGTTTTAGTACTTACAATTTAGGACATTTATACTTACAGCCATATTAAGATAAGAATAAGTTTTACTTTATTTATGCACTCTACATTTGTTATAAAAACCCCTTAATTTAGCAGGTTTTATATTTCCTAAATTAAACTTTTCAATTTATTTTTGGTCAAAGCAACAATACCAAATTATGAGATTAATTTATTTAACCCTTTGTTTCCCCCTAGTATTATTACAAGCTTGTACTAAAGAGGCGGCTACCACGACCACCCCAAGTAGTTCAAATAATACCACAAATCCAGTGGTAACTACAACAGTGCCAGACATCTATAAAAATATATATGGTGCTTCTAGCATCACTTCTGATGGCACTTATATCACTATCAAAACAAATGGACTTCCCGACCATAAGAGTAGCTATTACGGTACAACGAACGCATTGTATGATAATTTTTCTGGAACTACATTTGCTGGATATCAGTTTCAAAAAAATCCAAATTCAATTGCTGAAAAAGCCTATGTGTTTAAAATACCGGTAGATCCAAAATCGGCAACCACGAATCTTCCTACACCTCTTGGTGCCATTGGGGTCTCTTTAAATGGCGTTCCATTTTACAATCAATATGCTGGGCCTAAACAGCCTTTAGCAAACGAGATAGTTTCATTTGATCGTTATTGGGGACATCCAACGCCTACAAGTGCCTACCACTATCATGTGGAGCCACTTTATTTAACCACTGTTAAAGCCACTAAATCTGCATTAATGGGATTTTTGTTAGACGGGTTTCCTGTGTATGGTCCTGAAGAAAATGGGGTATTAGTCGATAATAGTAAGTTAGATAAGTTCCACGGACATGTATTGGCCACAGCTGATTATCCAAATGGCATTTATCATTACCATGTCACAAGTACGGACCCGTATATTAATGGTTCAGGTTATTATGGAACACCAGGAACGGTTTCACAATAAATGAAACAGTATTTTATTTTAAGGTGCTTTATCGGAATCTTATTTTTATCCGCTTGTGATTCAAATAATAAGGGCAGTCAAAACAATCAGCTAGAACTTAAACCTCAGAATATAGTAGTAGCTAGTGTACCTAATATTTTTAAACCTAGTACAGACAAGGCTTTTGCACTAAACCAAGACACCCTTTTTTACAATAATGCAAAATATAGCGGATTGGTTTATGCCCTCTACAATACAAAGGATACGATGTTGGTTTCAAATTATTTGAATGGTTTAGAAGAGGGGATACAAAAAAAATGGTACTCTAATAAACAAATTGCGTCGGTGCGTAATTACCATGCTGGAAAAAAAATAGGCAAACATATTGGCTATTGGGAAAATGGACAAATACAGTTTGAATTTTATTTTGAAGATGGGGAATATCATGGTGTTGCTAAAGAATGGTATCAAAATGGCCAAGCATACAGAACCTTTCATTATGAACATGGCTATGAACAAGGCAGTCAAAAAATGTGGTGGGAAAATGGCATTATAAGAGCCAACTATGTGGTAAAAAATGGCAGAAGGTATGGGTTGGTAGGTTTAAAACTTTGCATGAACCAAAATGATACCGTTTTAAAAAAATAATCAATGACTAATATCAAGTTGTATATATCTAGACTAATATTAAGTTGCACTTCTAGATGCATGTTTGTGTTTATACTCCTTTTCAGCTTTCTTGTTTTGTCTTGTACAACAAACAATCAGCCACTAGAAGCAAATAATACCGCAAACGAAACCTTACCCTATTTTAATACTCCAGACTGGACGCCAGAGTGGATTGAAAAAAAGGATAGTCAATATCAAAAAATACATCAGATCCCAGCTTTTAATTTTAAAGACCAAGAAGGAAATACTGTTTCAAATAAAACGGTGAATGGGAAAATATATATCGCTAATTTTTTCTTTACAAGTTGCAGGGGGATCTGTCCTAAAATGACTAGTAATATGTATCTATTACAGGAAGCTTTTAGACTAGATACAACAATTTTATTTTTATCACATAGTGTAACGCCAGATACAGATTCGGTTGCTGTTTTAAAAAAATATGCCATTGAAAATAAGGTCAACAGCAAGCAATGGCATTTATTGACTGGGCCTAAAATGGGTATCTATGACTTAGCTAAGAAGCAATATTTTGCCGGAGACACCATTGGCTACTATCAAACAGGTAATGAGTTTTTACATACGGAAAATTTCATTCTTGTAGATCAAAAGCAGCGCATACGCGGCGTTTACAATGGTACACTCTTAATTGAAATAGAAAGAATCAAAGAGGATATAGCCATCTTAAAAAAAGAAGATTAGAAAAGTATAGAAACGCAAGTTTAAAACTAAAATTAAATAAAAAAGGGTCTATGCATTTCAATGCATAGACCCTTTTAAACTAGGCCCTCTGGTTGTCAGTAACTAAATTATAATTTAGTTGTTTTATAAATCTTAACCGTTCCATCATTCTCGTTGCTCGTAACAATTAAACTTTGATTAATTGGACTTTTTGATGCAGGTATGAATAAAAGACCTTCTGGGGCATCACCTGTTTTATACATTTTAATAAATACTGGTGCAGTTGGAATGGTAATATCATAAATGGCAAATGCATCAGCTCTTTCCAATCCAATAATAGCAATGTTTTTACTACCAACTCTTCCAATACATACAGACTCTGGCTCAACTGACTTATCGTCACTTCTAGTATCATCGTAAATTGCTAAATCCTTTGCTTTAATATCTAGTTCGTTTTTGCTATCAAAAACTTGGCTACCTGTGGTCGCGTTCCAAACACTAAATGATCTACCGCCTAAGGAGTATAAAGCATCAAAATCACCATCCCCATCTGTATCACCTAATGTAGTTGTAATATTCAATCTACCTAATACTGCATCTGTTTTAAGTGTTGTCGCAGTTGGAAAATTTGTTGCATCCAAACTAACTGCACTTACTCTTTTCATTTCGGTAAATGCCGTATATTCTCTAGAATCACCTTCGTTTGCTGTAAATAAATATGGTGTTCCATTGTAATTGAAATAGGCAATCGCATCAGGCATATATACACCAAATACTTTTGAAAAATTTCCAAATTCAATTTTACTATCTCTATCACTAACATCAACTGCATTTGCTGCTAATGAGTAGTCTTTAAATCCAAGTGGCGTAATTTTTTTAATGGTTGCAGTTATTAAATCTATTTCGGCAATCGCATTATTTTCCTGAAGGGTAACGTATGCAGTTTTTGAATCATCAGAAACAGTTACATATTCAGGTTCAATATCTTTAACGAAATTTTTACCAGGTCCAAAGATTCTAAAACCTTTTGAAGTTAAAGTAGTTAATTGGCTTTCGAAAGATGCAAAATTTAAAGTAGTTACTGAATAATCAGATACTTTAATAATTGAAACACTTCCTTCTGGGTCATTCAGGTAATCATTACTTGGCTCACCTTCATTTGCAGAAATGATATAATTGCCATCTGGACTAAAAGTAACCATATCCGGAAGTGCACCTACATTGATTGACTTGATTTCTGCATAAGTTGAGGTATTAAAAACAACAATTTTACCCGCAGCCTGCTTATTAGTAGATTCGATTGCTGCTGCTAATTTACCATTACTTACTGCAACGCTATTTACATAGCCACCGTAAGGAAGCATACTAATAGATTTTATGACAGTAACTAGCGCAGGATTGCTCATGTCTAATACGTCAACTTTATTTTCAGTGCCATTATTTACAGCAAACAATCTATCCGTTGTTGGGTCAAAAGCAGTAATTTCTGCAGCACCAGAGCCGCCTAAACTGATAGATGCTATTTCTGTATAGCCACTTAGATCCTCATTCTGCGTGTTTTCCAATGGTGGAGCAATATCTTCTTTACGGCAAGAAAATATAGTGACTGTAATCAACAATAGATAAAGGAATTTGAGTTGCTTCATATTTAATTTTTATCTGTGAAAATCGAAGCTAATTATTACCAATACGTTAACTCATTATTAATTTAAAGTTAACAAGGTGCTTATTTATAAAGGCCAGAAATAAAAAACCACCTATGAGTTGAATCATAAGTGGTTGATATATAATTTGGTCCATCCTAGTTTCTAGTAGTCTATAAATTTTCCTTCTTAGTAATTAATCCCATCATTTGCTTCATAGTCTTATCCATCCCGTCTGGGCTACCATCTAAAAATATTACATTGCCTTTACCATATTCTGCAAAATTCTTAATGGCTTCGGTCCACATACTAAATAAAATCACATTGGTATCTAAATTTGCTTGTTTCATCTCCTCAGCTGCTTCTGTCATACCCTTAGCCACTTCTTGTCTGAATAGGGCAACACCTTGTCCTCTTAATTGAGCCGCTTCCTTCTCTGCTTGTGCAGATATTTTGATTGAGTTACCTTCCGCTTCGGCAGCTTTCGTTTTTGTAATTAATAAAGCCTGTCCTTCGTTTTCCGCAGCCGCCTTTAAATTATTACTAGCAACCACCTTACTCATACTATCCATCACCACTTGATCAAATGTGATGTCATTAATTTGAAGGTCTTGCAAATGGTATCCCCATTCTTCCAAACTATTATCAATCTGTTCTTTTACAAAATCAACAATTTCCCTTCTTGCTGTTAAAACCTCTGCTTGTCTTTTTGTAGCCACATAGGCTCTAATACTTCCCTCAACTGTTCTAACAAGGGCCTGCATCAAATCTTTATTACTAATAAATTTAAAAGCAACCTTTTTTACTGTTTCTTCCTCAGAGTTTTGAACAGAGTACAATAACATACTCTTAAAGTAAACATTCGCTTGATCAATGGTTACCGCCTGAAATTCCAGTTCAATACTTTGATTTTGAATGCTGACTCTTCTAAAAATGCTTTCTACAAAAGGGATCTTAAATCTTAAACCTGGAAGCATGATTCTTTGATACTTACCAAACATGGTGATGATGGCGATGGTACCTTGATTAACAACCACGACGCTAAAAAATAGCAATGTTAAGATGGATATACCGATGACTAAAAATTGGAGCATAAAAAACAGTTTAATAAATTAAATTTTATAGGTTTTCCATCCACATATTAGGCAGAAATGTTGGATAAACCATACCCAGATTCGATTTATTAAAATAGTTTAATTGAACTTGTAATTCAAAGTTATTCCCCTTGCCAGCCTTCCCTTTTCTTAAGATTTTCAATATGGGCTATTTGAGGCTATCATTTATTTAGTAGCTAAAGGTAAATCAGAATTATAGATATCTCTGTGGAACATCAATTTACCGTCTACTCTTTTCCAAAGGATCATATATTTTCCTTTGTCAGCTGGAGTACCATCTTTTGTAAAAAGTTCATACTTACCTTCTTCTGTCACATAATTCTCATCCCCCCAAACTTCTACTGTAGTTAATTTTGCAGAACCAATACCTGCATTTAAATCTTTAGAAATCTTACTTATTAATGCAGTTCTACCTTCAACTGTTGGTGCATTTGGATTCATCCATTTTGTATCTGTTGTGTAAAGGCTAGCGAATCCAACTGAATCTGATTTGCTAACAGCCGTTTCAAAGGCCAAATTTACTGCAGCAATTTCTTGTTTTGCAGATTCTAAATCAAATGCCGGTTTTGTTTCTGATTTGCATGCAAATAAACTAGATGCAATCAAAGCTGAGAAAAGTAATTTTTTCATAGTTTTTTATTTTTTAGATACGTAAGAAACTCCATTTATCCCCCTAAACTATATAATTATCTTATTTATTTGTTCCTTCTTAGGATTTTGGAACAACATTTCTTGATTTAGATGCATTTATTTAATGACCACATGATAAATTCATGGTTCAAATTAAAAACCAAATTATGAAAAAAGTATTCCTATTTGTACTTGTAGCAGCTTCATTGGTTGCTTGTACTAATGCTGAAACAAAGACAACTGAAACTGTTGAAGCTACAACAGAAAAAGTTGAACATCTTTACAAGCCAACTTATACCGACAACTTTAAGATGGGTGATCAAAAAAATGTATTAATGGCTGAACAATTTCACAAATCAATATTTGAGAAAGACTTTAAAGCTGTTGCAGAGATGATGTCAGATACAGCAACTTATAACGTTGAAGATGGATCAGTATTAAAAGGAAAGGCTGCAATCATGGAATTCGTGGAAAA
>CAMBDE010000018.1 GCA_945865295.1 Chitinophaga pinensis
TTAGAAGTATCTATTTTAATGGCGCAGTTCCCTTCTAAAGAAGTAGCGCAATTATCTTATGACTACAGAACAACAGGTTTAGGTTTTGCTAATTTAGGTTCTATGTTGATGGTAAGTGGTATCGCTTATGATAGTGAAGAAGCACGTGGTATTGCTGGTGCAATCACTGCAATCATGACAGGTGTTGCGTATAAGACATCTGCAGAGATGGCTTCCTTCTTAGGAGCTTTTGATAGATATCAAGAGAACAAAGAAGATATGTTACGTGTTATGCGTAATCACCGTGCCGCTGCTTATGATGCAGAAGATGCCTATGTGGGTATTGAAATTAAGCCTCAAGGTATTAAAGCACAATTCACGCCTGACTACTTATTAAAAGCAGCAACAAAGGCATGGGATGATGCAGTTAAATTAGGAGAAAAATATGGTTACAGAAACGCGCAAACAACTGTTATCGCACCAACTGGAACAATTGGTTTAGTAATGGATTGTGATACAACAGGTGTTGAACCAGATTTTGCATTGGTTAAGTTCAAAAAATTATCTGGTGGTGGGTATTTTAAAATCATCAATCAATCTGTACCTCAATCATTAAAGAATTTAGGCTATACACAGAAGCAAAATGATGCGATCGTTAATTTTGCCGTGGGTCATGCTAATTTCGAAAGTGCACCGCATATCAATAACAAAAGCTTATTGGCTAAAGGGTTCACGCAAGAAGAAATTGATAAATTAAATGGTGCTGCAAGATCAGCATTTGAAATTGGATTCATCTTCAATCGTTTCACTTTAGGTGATGCTTGTTTAACTAGACTTGGATTTAAAGAAGAAGTATTCGCGGACTGGAGCTTTAGTTTATTAGAAGCTTTAGGATTTAGCGAAGATCAAATTGACGAAGCAAATGATTATGTATGTGGTACCATGACTGTAGAAGGTGCTCCAGCATTGAAAGACGAGCATTTGTCAATCTTTGATTGTGCCAACAAAAATGGTAAAAAAGGTGTTAGATATATTCACGCGCACGGACATATTAGAATGATGGCAGCATGTCAACCATTCTTATCAGGTGCGATTTCAAAAACAATTAATCTGCCACACGAAGCGACTGTTGAAGAAATTGCAGATTCTTATTTAATGAGTTGGTCACTTGGTTTAAAAGCAAATGCGATTTATCGTGATGGTTCTAAATTAAGCCAACCACTATCTACAAAATCTGATAAGAAAACGAAAACAGATAGCGCTGAAGCAACTGAAGAAGCAACTACTTCTCAATTGGTGGACTTGAGTAACTTAACAGTAGACGAATTATTAGAAGAAGTTCAAAAGAGAATGACGACTTCAACCGATACAGTATTGAAGCGTCAATTATCTCGTATTGTTGAGCGCAAATCCTTACCAGCTAAGCGTCGTGGCTTTACACAAAAAGCACGCATTGGGGGTCAAGTATTGTTCTTAAGAACAGGTGAATACAATGACGGAACGGTTGGTGAATTATTCATTGACTTAGCAAAAGAAGGTTCAACCCTTCGTAGCTTAATGAACTGTTTCGCTATCTCTATCTCTGTAGGTTTACAATATGGTGTGCCTTTAGAAGAGTTTGTTGACAAGTTTGTATTCACAAAATTTGAACCATCAGGTATGGTGGATCATCCAAATATTAAAACAACCACGTCTATTGTGGACTTTATCTTCCGTGCCTTAGCTTATGAATATTTAGGCAGAACAGATTTAGTGCATGTATTAGATAAGCCTACAGTTGAGAACTTAGGAGAGGAGGGAGATATCACCCTTGTGGGAAAGCCTGAATTGAGTAGCATTCGCGTAACTGCTCCAGCTACTCAAGCAACTGCTGCAAAAGCAAATGTAGTAGCAGCTGTCAATGAAGGCGGTTCAATGGACAATATTACTGCAGCAGCAAAGAGCATGCAAAGCGATGCGCCTGCTTGTAGCACTTGTGGACATATCACTATTCGTAGCGGTACTTGTTACAAATGTTTGAACTGCGGAACAAGCATGGGATGTAGTTAAATTTCTCAGCCCTTTCTTTGAAAGTTAGGGCTTCGAAATTGTTACCTCTGATGATTTTTTAAAAGGGCCCCATAAACGGGCCCTTTTATTTTTTGCTTGTTTTTGTTTCACAAACCATCCATAAAACGATTATAATTTCCACATAACCCATAAATTTTTTATAATTCCCACAGCCCAAAACATTCCTGTAAAAAATATCCATCCATAGATAAAATCAAGTAAATTCATAGTTCAAATTATCACTAGAAAAACGATTCTTTTATGTCTGATTTTCAAGTTAAAGTAGCACCTAAAACATATGACGCAGTCATAGTAGGTTCTGGAGCTGGTGGTGGAATGGCTGCATATGTTTTAGCAAAAGCCGGATTGAAAGTATGCTTACTAGAAGCGGGTCCAGATTTTGATCCTGCAAAGCATTCTTCTCAAATGAAAAATCCTTGGGAATCACCTCGTCGTGGAGCCAGTACAAAAATGAGACCCTTCGGTGATTTTGATGCCTCTTTCTGGGGCTGGGAAATAGATGGCGAGCCTTATACGCAAACAAAAGGTGCAGACCATTTTGATTGGTGGAGAGCAAGAATGGTGGGAGGAAGAACCAATCACTGGGGACGTATTTCATTAAGATTTGGTCCAAGAGATTTTAAAAGAAAAAGTATTGACGGCTTAGGAGACGATTGGCCAATTGGGTACGAAGATGTGAAACCTTATTATGATAAAATAGATCAATTAATTGGTGTGTATGGAACGAATGAAGGTTTAGAGAATGATCCAGATGGTATTTTCTTACCACCTCCAAAACCAAGACTACACGAATTGATGTTTAAGAAAGCGGCTACTGGTATTAATATCCCAGTGATCCCTTCTCGTCTATCTATTTTAACCAAAAAAATAAACGATGAGCGTGGTGCATGTTTTTATTGTGGACAGTGTAATCGTTCTTGTAAAGTCTACGGAGATTTTTCTTCTTCATCTGTCTTGGTAAAACCAGCAGTTATGACAGGGAATGTAGATATGATCACTGGTGCGATGGCGCGTGAAGTGTTGACAGACAATGAAGGAAAAGCAAAAGGTATTTCTTACGTGAACAAAATGGATAAACAAGAATACCAGATCAATGCAAAAGTGGTGATCCTTGGCGCAAGCACTTGTGAGACGGCACGTTTGTTGTTGAATTCTAAATCACAAAAACATCCAAATGGATTGGCTAATAGTTCGGGTGTGGTAGGTCATTATTTACATGATTCTACAGGTGCAGCATTGGGTGGCGTGATTCCAAATTTAATGGGTCGTAAGCGTTATAATGAAGATGGTGTGGGAGGTATGCACGTTTATACACCATGGTGGTTGGATAATAAAAAATTAGATTTCCCACGTGGTTACCATATTGAATATTGGGGTGGTATGAGCCAGCCAGGTTATGGATTTGGTATGGGCACCCAAGGATTGAATGGCAAATTCCAAGTGAATGGGAAAACGAAAGAAGAAGGTGGATATGGAAGCTCATTAAAAGAAGACGTTCGTTTCTTTTACGGTGCTAGTGTAGGTATGGGTGGTCGTGGAGAAGCAGTACCTCGTTTTGAAAACCATTGTAAGATAGACCCAGATGTAGTAGATAAATATGGTATTCCAGTTTTAAATTTTAATTGTAAGAATTCAGAATATGAAATCAAGCAAGCAAAACACATGAAAGAAACATTCCGTGAAATCATGCACGAAATGGGCGCTGTGATTACATGGGGTGATCAGGATGATGCTACAAATAATTATGGCTTATCCAATCCTGGAAATATCATTCATGAAGCAGGAACAGTGCGTATGGGGAATGATAAAAAAACCGCACCATTAAACGCATGGGGACAAGCACATGATTGTAAGAATTTATTTTGTGTAGATGGTTCTGTATTTACGTCTCAAGCAGACAAGAATATTACTTGGACCATTTTGGCATTGTCAATGCGCACATCGGAATACATTTTGGATCAGTTACAAAAACAAAATATTTAATTTAAAATACCATGGACAGAAGAAAATCCATTAAAGCATTAATCCTCGGAACAGTTTCTGCAGGCGTTGTAATACAAGCTTGCAAAAGTGAGAAGACAACTGTTTCTGAATTTAATTTGGACGACCGCATGCAGGAAGAAAAAGATTATTTGGTGAAAGTCAACGCTGAACCAAAATTCTTTGATGAGCACGAAATGGCTACTATCACTGTATTGGGCGATATCATTATGCCAAAAGATGAAACCAGTGGTTCTGCCTCCGAAGCGAAAGTGCCAGAGTTCATTGAATTCATTGTAAAAGATATGCCCGAGCATCAAGTGCCATTGAGAGGAGGATTGAGATGGTTAGACTTGCATAGTTTCAATAAGCATGGAAAATCTTTTGTGAGCTGCACAAGTGCGCAACAAATTGGTATCGTAGATGAGATTGCTTATCCTAAAAAAGCAAAGCCAGAAGTAGCACAGGGCGTAAGCTTCTTTAATAAAATGAGAGACTTAGTCACTACTGCTTATTATACTTCAGAGATTGGCGTAAAAGACCTTGGCTATATGGGGAATGTGCCCAATCAATGGCAGGGTGTACCTGATGATGTGTTGAAACATCATGGATTGGCTTACACTGAGAAAGAATTAAAAGAGTGTATTTAAATTTCACTTATGATTTAATAAAAAAAGCCCCAAAATTTTGGGGCCTTTTTTTATATTCTTTTATTAGAATTATTTGAAAATATACTATTCCGTAGCGAACGTTTGAGCGAAGCGATCGAGAGCCTAGGGATAGGTATATTTTCAAATTTACCTTATTGATAGAAATTCAATGGGCCTAAGCAATCGTACTTCCTGCAGCGATTGCTTCGCTCGGGCTCACAAAGTATAATTTTCCAGCAGCGTCTTCGGCCATTAAGATCATGCCCTTGCTTTCGATGCCGCGCATTTTTCTTGGTGCTAAATTCGCAACAATGGTGACTTGCTTGCCCACAATCTCTTCGGGTTTAAAATGCATTGCAATACCAGATAGGATGGTCCTTTGTTCAAATCCTAGGTCTACCAATAGCTCTAATAATTTATCTGCTTTTTCTACTTTTTTGGCTTCAATGATGGTGCCTACGCGTAAATCTATCTTACCAAAATCATCAAACACGATTTCTGGTTTAAGGCTATTGTCTTTTGGATTTTCTGTAATTGTATTTTCCATAGTTGTTTTTTTAGCAGCTACATTGGCTTGTAACTGTGCTAATTCTGCATCAATTTCTTCGTTCTCTATTTTTCTAAAAAGTAATTCAGGTGAGCGTAAGCTGTAACCTACTTTTAATAAATCAAACTTTCCCGCATTCTCCCATTCTAACATTTTGTCTACCACCTTCATCATGTAACACATTTTCTTGGCAGTAAATGGAATGAAAGGTTGTGCAAGAATCGCTAGGTTAGCACATAATTGCAAGCAAGCATGCATGGTATTGTCAATGATTCTTTGTGCATCTGGATTTTGCTCCAATGTCTTAGCCACAATCCATGGCTCCTGCTTTTGCATGTATTGGTTGCCTTTTCTTGCAAGATCAATCAATTCGAATTGTGCTTCTCTAAATTTATATTGCTCTAATAAATTGGTGATCTTTTCTTTAGATACTTTCACCGCATCCATCATGCCCTTAAAGCTATCTGTTGCATTGTCGCTTGCCGCTTCTGCATTAATTAAATCAGTATGAAAAGGAGGCACTTTGCCATTGCATAATTTATGCATCAAGACCCAAGTCCTGTTCACAAAATTCGCGAAGATGCTTACCAATTCTCCATTCACAGATTCTTGAAAACCTTTCCACGTAAATTCACTATCCTTTGATTCAGGCGCAATAGAAGTTAAATAAAAACGCAAGCTATCGGCAAGTCCATCTCCACCATTTTCTTTCTTAATCCATTTGTTGATATAATCATCCATCTCGATACTCCATCCTTTGGATGTGCTCATTTTATCACCTTCTAAATTCATGAACTCATTGGCTGGCACATTCTCTGGTAAGATATGTCCATTTAATTTCAACATCACAGGGAAGATGATGCAATGGAATACAATATTGTCTTTACCAATAAAGTGAACCAGTTTTGTATCCTTATCATTCCAGTAAGGAGACCAATCTTTATTGTTATTGATAGCCCATTGCTTGGTCGCACTAATATAACCAATGGGTGCGTCAAACCAAACGTATAATACTTTTCCTTCACCACCTGGCACAGGTACTTTAATGCCCCAATCTAAATCACGGGTGACTGCTCTTGCTTGCAAACCGCCGTCAATCCAGCTTTTGCACTGACCCACTACTGCAGGACGCCAATCATGAGTGTGTTCTTTTAATATCCATTCGCGTAAAAAATCCTCATGTCTATTTAAAGGTAGGTACCAATGTGATGTTACTTTTTTAATGGGTGCTTGACCACTTAAGGTACTCACCGGGTTGATTAATTCTTCGGGGCTCAAAGTCTTACCACATTTTTCACATTGATCTCCATAAGCTTCTTTATGACCACAACTTGGACAAGTGCCCTTGATATAACGATCTGCTAAAAAAGTATTCGTTGCTTCGTCAAAATATTGTTCCGAAGTTTTTGTTTCTAAGTCCCCTTTTGCTTCTAAGTTTTTAAAAAATTCAGATGCAGTTGCATGGTGCAACGGGTCGCTTGTTCTATGATAGATATCAAAGGCAATTCCCAGGTCCTTGAAATTCTGTTCAATGATTGGATGGTATTTATCAATGATGGCTTGAGCGGTGGTGCCCTCCTTGGTTGCTTGAATAGGAATAGCCGTTCCATGTTCATCACTTCCACATACAAAAACAACGTCCCTTTGTTGCGCTTTTAAATAGCGAACATAGATGTCGGCTGGTAAATAAGCACCCGCTAAATGGCCAATATGCTTTAAACCATTTGCATAAGGAAGGGCTGCAGTAATCAAATATCTTTTTGGCGTGTTCATTGCAGCAAAAGTACTTAATATTGTGGTATGATTCAACCGTCTAAACTAGTACCCGGCAGTACCATTGGCATTCTTTGTCCGGCGGGCGCCATTCCAATGGAAAAAGTAACTATTTGTGCGCAAGTCTTAGCGACATGGGGTTATCAGGTGCGCATTGGAAAGACAGTAGGCACTCAGTTTGGTCATTTTGCAGCATCGGATCTGGACCGACAAAATGAATTGCAGTCCATGATGGACGACCCCGAAATTCATGCTATTTTATGTGCCCGTGGTGGATATGGATTGAGTAGAATTATTTCAGAATTAAACTTCTCAAAAATCAAAGCCCATCCTAAATGGGTGATTGGTTTTAGCGATATTACCATCTTACATGCTGCCTTGCAAAAGCATGGAATTCAAAGTATTCACGGTCCTATGTCGGCAGGATTTGGGAAAGGAGATGCTGGGCTTCCTTACATCATGGCTTTAAAACAAATGTTGGAGGGAGCGGCACTGCCGGTGGAAGCAAAAGCCCATCCAGCCAATCGATTGGGCCATTCGGAAGGGATCTTGGTGGGTGGAAATTTATGCTTGATGACCCATTTAATTGGAGGCGAAAATCAATTGGACACGAAAGGCAAAATTTTATGTATCGAGGACGTTGGCGAGTATCATTATAATGTGGATCGTATGCTGATACAGTGTAAAAATGCAGGTGTATTGGATGGATTAGCTGGTCTAGTAGTGGGGGGATTCACCGAAATGAAAGACGATGCAACGGCATTTGGAGAGACGGTTACAGAGATGATCCAACGTATTACCAAGGGGGCAACCTATCCTATTTGCTTTGATTTCCCAATCAGCCACGATTTAAACAATATGCCCGTTCAATTAGGGGCTACCTATCAATTGGCGGTCACTGAAAATGCAGCTGTTTTAACAAAAATCTAAAGCCTACGATACATTAATACATTAAATTTGTATTCTAAATTTGTATCACATGCTAAAATCATTTTTATCTTTTATTGCTTTTGTTTTGGCAGGCCTTCAGGGCGTTGCAGCACAAACCTATGTAATGTCTGGTATTCAAAAGACAGATAAGGACCAGATGCAATATGAAGTTTTAGGGAAAGTGGATGGTCGTTATTGGATCTATAAAAATAACGAGGGCGTCTCAACCATTGCGCAATACAATGATCAAATGCAATTGGTGCAACAAAACGATTTAGTTTTCTTACCAAAAAAATTAACAGCGATTGAGTTCATCACAAAATCAAATAGGGTGTTTGCTTTTTATCAATTTCAAGCAGCAACCACAGTGTATGCGATGGTAGCGGAGTTAGATGAAAAAGGACAATTGGTTGGCACACCAGTGATAGTGGATACGGCAGAAAAAATCCGACCAGGATCAAACACGAAAGTATTTAATTTAATAGAAAGTCAGGATCGTTCAAAATTGCTTTTGTTTAGTGTGAATACAACCAATGCAGCTTCCGTTAAAGTTAAAACGATGGCATTGTCTACGCCATTTGCTTTGCTGAATGAAGCAACAATCAGTATCAATGCACAAAATAAAAAAAGCAATCTTTCTGATTTTGCCCTTGACAATAAAGGTAATTTATTCTGTTTAAGAAATGTAGAACAGCCAAATGCTGCGCCAGTTGTAAGCTTATTGTTTATGGCTGCAGATGGCTCAGACGTGGTTGAAACACCGATCGTGAACAATAGTTTAATCTTAGATGACATTCGTTTGAAAATTAACAATGCCAATGGAACCGTATTAGTCAATTCATTTTATGCCACAGAAAAAAAGGGCAATATAGAAGGGATGTATACTTTTATCTGGGATATAGCCGCTAAGCAAAATAGTTTAAGCAATGCAAGTCGCTTTACGGATGCATTAAGAGACGCAGTAACAGATAAAAGAAATTTAAAGAATGCTTTTGATCATTTTTATTTTGATCAAGTACTTCCGAATGCAGATGGCGGTTTTACAATTATTGCAGAAGCTGCAAACACAAGCTCAAATAGAAATGCTTTTTCAAGATGGGATTATTTCTGGGGTGGGCCATTTTACAACCCATTTATTTTTAGTTATTGGAATCGACCATTTGGATTTTATCCTTGGGCAAGATTTGGTTGGGGCATGATGGGACCTTGGGGATTAGGAGGAGGTTGGGGTGGAGGAATGGGTATGATGGGACCATGGGGATGGGGCGGCATGGGTGGTTGGGGTATCATGGGTCCTTGGGGTTGGAATAGTTGGATGATGAATCCATTTGCTAATTTTGGATACCCTTCTGTAACTTATACTGCAGGCAAAGTGGCCATTTTAAATTTTGATGCAAAAGCAAATATTCAATCTGCAAAAACAATTGATAAACAACAATCCGACTTGAATGTAGATCAGTTCATTGGATATGGACAAATCAACAATGCTAATGGCACCAATTTCCTATATTATCAAAAATCAAAAGGCGTAAAACAATTAGTACACCAACAATTGAGTGCATCTGGTGCTATCGTCAAGGGTAATCCTATCATGATCAATGAAAAGCAAGTGGAGTGGATGCCAAGGTCTTTAAAGCAAGTGGGTGAAAAAGAAGCCATCCTGCCTTATCAATCAAAAGGAAAATTAGGGTTTGCTAAAATCACGATTCAGTAAGCATGGTTTTTTTATTTAGAGATAGGTCCGATATCAATGTACTCTTCTTAGTATTATTAAGTGTTGCAGTGCATTTTCATTTTTATTGGGAAGCGCCTATTGTGATTGCAAATCCTACGGATGGCTTACTGGCTTATCTTTTATTTCATTATGTAAAACCTTTACCGCCTTTAGCACTCAGTGTCATTTTTCATTTGATTGTAATTGTGCAAGCGCTGCGATTGAATATTTTAGTGAGTCGATTTAAGATGTTTCAACATGTGAGTTATTTGCCAGCATTTACTTTTGTTGTCTTAACCGCTTTATTTCCTTTTTGGGATGCCATTAGTTCTGGTTTAATTGCAAATGCTTTTATCATTTGGATCTTAGTGAAGTTGAATCGATTGTACGATCAGACGCAGCCCAAAACATTAGAATTCAATATTGGAATGATTGTTGGATGTTCTATTTTATTATACGAGCCAATCGCGATATTGATACCGGTAGTTATTTTTGCATTAGCCATCATCAGGCCATTTAGATTAACAGAATGGTTGGTATTGATCATGGGCATTATTTTGCCTTTTTACTTTATTTTCACTTATGTTTTTTTAACAGATTCTGCTGCAGCTTTCACCGCATTTTTACCGAAATTAGATTGGGAAAATCCATTTGCTGCCTTGGACCTTAAGTCAATCATTGCATTATCATTTATGGGTCTACAATTGTTAATTGGACTCTACTTTTGGCAGGATCAACAAAATCGCTTTATTATTCAGGTAAGAAAATACTGGGGCGTGATGTTACTGACTTTGGTGGTGACTTTTTTCCAACCCATCATCTTCTCTTCGCAGGCTTTATACGCTTCTGCCATTGTGATCGCCCCATTGGCAAGTTTCATTAGTTTTTGTTACGCAGGCCCTAAGCAGTTGATGATCCCCAATGTCTTATTTTGGATTTCAGCTGGTTTGATTGTGTATAACCACCTTTTTTAGGTGTAGAATTTACGCTTTTTAGCAAAGCCTTTTTAAGTACCTTTGTAGTTCAATTTTACTCAACTTTTTAAGCTTACTACTATGAAATTTGGCGTATTGGTTTTCCCTGGTTCAAACTGTGATAGAGACATGCAAGATGCATTAGAAAAGGACCTTGGTTTTGAAGTGCAAATGCTTTGGCATAAGGAAAGTGACTTATCTCATTTCAACACAGAAGATTGTATTGTTTTGCCAGGTGGATTCTCCTACGGTGATTATTTACGTTGTGGCGCGATTGCAAAATTTAGTCCAATGATGCAATCTGTAATTGAATTTGCAAATAAAGGTGGTAAAGTGTTGGGCGTATGCAATGGGTTTCAAATTTTATGTGAATCAGGCTTATTGCCTGGCGCATTATTGCAAAATGCCAATCAGCAGTTTATTTGTAAAAATGTATTTATCAAATCCGAAAATAGTGGTCCATTGCAAATTCCAATTGCACATGGCGAAGGAAGGTACTTTGCAGATGAGGCTACTTTAGCAGGTTTAGAAAAAAACAATCAAATCATTTTCCGCTACTGTGATAAAGATGGTAAGATTGGAGGGGATGCGAATCCAAATGGTGCCATTCAAGATATTGCTGGTATTTGTAATGCAGGCAGAAATGTATTTGGTATGATGCCGCATCCAGAAAGAGCAACCAATCCACTATTGAACAATACGGATGGTGTTCAGGTATTTGAATTATTGGGTTTATTAAAAACTGCAGCGGCTTTATAAATTAACCTCTGCAAAATTGGATGAAGGGGTCTATTCATTTTTAAAACATTTTTCTGATGAAAAAAATATTTCTTGCTTTATGTTTATTGGCTTTTGCTTTGCAAAGTCAAGCTCAAAAATTAGCGCCGGTAAAATGGGCTTATCAAGCAGTGAAGACAGGAGAGAAGCAGTACAATATCATTATTACTGCAAACGTGGATGCGCCTTGGCATATCTATTCTCAATTTGTAAAAAAAGGACCTGTACCTACGACTGTTCAATTTGCTAAAAACCCCTTGGTTGTTTTAAAAGGAAGCACAAAGGAAGTTGGTCAATTAGAAAAGAAATTCGATAATAATTTTGGTGCTGTCATTGGTTCTTTTGGCGGTAAAGTTCAATTTATCCAGGCGGTCACTTTGAAAGTAAATACCAAAACAAAGTTGACTGGCACCATTGAATATATGGTTTGCAATGAGGAAAGATGTTTGCCTCCAACAAAACAAAGTTTTGAAGTCGATATCCAATAATTTTAGAATCCATCATTCTTATAAAAGGCTGTGATGCCAAACTTTATTCATGCGTAATTTACTTTTGACATTTATAGCACTGTTCTTATCTGTAGCACAATTAAAAGCACAGGCAGACAGTATTGCAAAAGCAACTGTTAAGATCACTGCGAAGAATGATTCTGTGTATGCCATACAAGTAAGTGTTCAAGTGCAAGCTGGATGGAAAATCTATGATGCCAATGCAGAAGGGGTAGAAGCGCCTAGTTTAAAATTTACTTTAGAAACAGCGGTGGCTGTCAATCCACCAACTTATTCAATAGCTGCTCAAGCACAAAAAGATATTTTGTTTGGAACTGCAAAAGCCTTCACAGGACAATTTGAAATCACAGAAGAGATTGTGATTCGTGGATTTCAACCAGATAGTTTAAAAGGGGTAGTGGTCCTAAGTGCAGGAAAGGCGTCTTCATTTTATGTGATTGAATTACCTATTGCAATGCCTTTAGCCAATGGACAAAAAGGAACGCAGTTCAATATCTTACTTCCTGAGTCGGCACGTAATGCACCTGAAAATGCATGCGGAGAAACAACATCAAGTACGAATGCAGATAGCGGTGCATGGGGTGTATTCTTTTTAGGATTCTTGGGCGGATTGATTGCACTAGTTACGCCATGTGTTTTTCCAATGATTCCTGTTACCGTTTCTTTTTTTACCAAAAGATCTAAGACAAGAAAACAAGGGATACAAAATGGATTGATTTATGGATTGAGTATTTTTTTAATTTATGTATTGGCTAGTGTGCCATTTCATATTGCAGGCAATGTGCAACCAGAAATTTTTAATAGTATTTCTACCAACGCATGGTTGAATATTGCTTTCTTTGCCATCTTCATTTTCTTTTCAATTTCTTTCTTTGGTTATTTTGAAATTAGTTTGCCTTCGGGCATTGCCAATAAAGCCGACGCTAAAAGTGGCTTGGGAAGTTTGGGCGGTATTTTTTTCATGGCCATCACATTAGCGATTGTTTCTTTCTCATGCACAGGACCAATACTAGGTACTTTATTAGTGGGCTCATTACAAGGAGGCGCCTGGGCATTAACACAAGGCATGGCAGGGTTTGGATTGGCTTTAGCACTTCCATTTACTTTATTTGCCATCTTCCCACAATGGCTTCAGAGCTTACCTAAATCTGGAGGCTGGTTGGATACAGTGAAAAAAGTATTGGCCTTTGTTGAATTGGCATTGGCATTTAAATTTTTATCGAATGCAGATTTAGTGCAACATTGGGGTTTATTAAAAAGAGAAGTCTTTATTGGTATTTGGATATTGATTAGCCTTGGTTTGTCTGCCTATCTATTTGGTTTCTTATTGTTACCACATGATGTAAAAGGACAAAAGATTGCTTTAGGTCGAAAATTATTTGGTGGACTCGCTTTAGGTTTTGCATTGTATTTAGGGGCAGGATTGATGCCGCAAAATGCCAATAATTTAAAATTATTAAGCGGCTTCCCACCTCCAACACATTATAGTCTATTTGCATCTGATAGTTCAAGTCATGGCTTAAAAGCGGATGTAGTGAATGATTATACCAAAGCATTGGCGATGGCGAAGGCGCAACAAAAACCAATCTTAATAGACTTTACTGGTTGGGCTTGTGTGAATTGTAGAAAAATGGAAGAACAAGTATGGACAGATCCTGCGGTGCAAAATTTTATTCAAGAAAATTATATTTTACTATCCTTATATGTAGATGACCGTGCAAATTTACCGGTAGCAGAACGTTTTGTATACACAACACAAGGTGGTCAACAAAAGCAAATCAATACCGTAGCAGATTTATGGGCGACATTCGAGACCGAGAATTTTAATCAGTCTTCACAACCTTTATATGTTGTACTGAGCCCAGATCAAGTATTGCTATCCAATCCTATTGGTTACACGCCAGATATACAAGAATACCTTGAATGGTTAAAGTGCAGCGCTAAGAAAAAATAACTACATCGTCATACCGCGCTCGTTCATCATTTTTCTTAGGTTAATCAAGCCATAACGCATTCTTCCTAAAGCGGTATTGATACTGCAGTTGGTCAAAGTCGCAATTTCTTTAAAACTAAAATTGGCATAGTGTCTTAACACAATAATCTCTCTTTGTTCCTCTGGTAATAAGTCCACTAGTTCTTGAATATTTTTATGCGTTTGTGCACGGGTCATTTTATAATCGGCAGAATGATCGGTATGTTTAATCACTTCAAAAATATCTTGGTCATCACTTGTTTTAATAACAGGTGTACGTTTTACTTTTCTAAAATGGTCTACACAAAAATTATGTGAAATCCTTAAAGCCCAAGGAAGAAACTTACCTTCTTCGGCATATTTTCTTTGCTTTAAGTTGTCAATGATTTTAATAAAAATTTCCTGGATTAAATCTTCGGCTAAATAACTGTCTTTCACCATAAATAAAATGGTGTTAAAGATTTTTTCTTGGTAACGATCAATCAAGGCATCGAAAGCACGGGTATTGCCTCCTTGGAAAGATTGGATCAATTCGTTGTCTGTCAGTTCAACTACTTTGTTCATGTGTGTTTTTTATAGGTTGTTCTTAGGTCGGGTTTTGGGTCCCTTTGGATTAGTTTAGGAAAATTACTAGCTTATTGTGCTCGAATCGTAGATGTGGGAAACAAGAAATTTGTTTCAAGGATATCCACATTGTATTATTTACAATAATATTAAGCAGGAACAGAACCAAATAGGTCCTGTTGGTGTTATTTTTGTAGTATGGCTGTAACTAAGAAAGTGCTGGATAAAACGGAACGAAATAACATCGAAGTGGTGGGTGCAAGGGTACATAACCTAAAAAATGTATCTGTTGAGTTTCCTAGGAACCAATTGATTGTGGTAACAGGGGTTTCTGGTAGCGGAAAGTCTTCTTTGACCATTGATACCCTCTTTGCAGAGGGGCAAAGGCGCTATGCCGAAAGTTTATCCTCTTACGTCAGACAATTTATGTCTAGAATGGGGAAGCCGGATGTGGATTATATCAAGGGTTTGTGTCCAGCCATTGCCATTGAGCAAAAAGTGACTACCCGAACCCCAAGAAGTACAGTGGGAAGCATGACCGAAATTTATGAGTACTTAAGGGTCTTATTTGCCAGGATTGGCAAAACCTATTCTCCAATTAGCGGTCAAGAGGTAAAAAAGCAAGATGTGCAAGATGTGCTGTCCTTTATTGAAAAAGGGAAGCAAGGAGATAAAATGGTCTTATTGGTTTTATTCAAGCAGCATGCCAAAAGGGATATCCAGGAGGAATTGAATATCCTCATGCAAAAAGGTTTTGCGCGTATTTATTTAAGAGCTGCAAAGACGCCGCCAGCCATTGTAAGAATAGAAGACGCATTGAACTGGACTAAAAAGGAGCTACAACAAAATATAAAAGACAAGGAAGTCTATATTTTAATTGATCGTGTGGTGGTGAAAAAATTTGAGGAAGACGATCTGCATCGATTGACAGACTCTATTGGTACTGCATTTTACGAAGGAGAGGGGATTGTTTGGGTAGAACAAAATGAAACTAAATTAGTCAGCTATAATAACAAGTTTACTTTAGACGGCATTGAGTTTGATGAACCAAGTCCTAATTTATTTTCATTCAATAATCCATATGGCGCTTGTCCCACTTGTGAAGGCTATAGCCAAGTCTTAGGAATCGATGCCAACTTGGTGATCCCGAATCCACACTTATCGGTGTATGATGGCGCTGTGGCACCATGGAAGGGCGAAAAACTTTCTTGGTGGAAGGATCAATTTGTAAAAGAAGCGGGTAAGGAAGGATTTCCTATACATCAACCCATCCTAAAATTAACGAAGGCGCAATTACAACAACTTTGGAAGGGTGTTGGTAAAGCATACGGTATTGATGATTTTTTTAAAGACGTAGAAGCGCATTTGTATAAAGTGCAGTTTCGTGTTTTGTTGAGTAGGTATCGAGGCCGAACAGATTGTTCAGAATGTCAAGGATATAGATTGCGTAAAGAAGCTTTGTATGTAAAAATTGCAGATCAACATATTGGACAATTGTGTACCATGCCAGTGCAGGATTTACAAGTTTGGTTTCAACAATTAAAATTAAGCACTACAGATACAGTGATTGCAAAGCGTGTGTTGATGGAGATTGAACAACGCATACAAACATTAATGGATGTGGGTTTAGGCTATTTAACTTTAAGTCGTTTAGCAAATAGCTTGAGTGGTGGAGAGAGTCAGCGTATACAGTTAACTCGATGCTTGGGCAGTAATTTGACCAACTCTTTATATATTTTGGATGAGCCTTCTATTGGATTGCATTCAAGAGATACGGAGCGATTGATTAAAGTATTACAAAACCTAAGAGACCTTGGGAATACAGTGGTGGTGGTAGAGCACGATGAACAAATTATGCGTGAATCTGACCATATCATTGACATGGGTCCTTTGGCGGCGCATTTGGGCGGAGAGGTCGTTGCAGTTGGGAATGCAGCAAAGTTGATGAAGGATAAAAATAGTTTAACTGGAAAATATTTAAGCGGCACTTTATCTATTCCAATTCCATTAAAAACAAGATCCACAAAACATACCATACAATTAGAAGGTGCTTTCTTACATAATTTAAAAAATATAGAGGTGCAATTTCCATTGCAATGTTTGACGGTGGTGTCGGGCGTGAGTGGAAGTGGTAAAACAACTTTAGTGAAGCAGGTTTTATACAATGCTTTGTTAGATGCAAAACAATTGCCTACTGAAATGAAGGGTGGATTCAGTGCCATCAAAGGTGACTTGCATTTATTTGATCAAATAGAAATGGTGGATCAAAATCCAATTGGTAAATCATCCAGAAGTAATCCAGTGACCTATATCAAAGCATACGATGCCATTAGAGATGTATATTCAAAACAAGCTTTATCAAAAATAAGAGGCTTCTTACCAAAGCATTTTTCATTCAACGTAGATGGAGGAAGATGTGATACTTGTAAAGGGGAAGGAGAACAATTGGTAGAAATGCAGTTCTTGGCAGATGTACATTTAGTATGTGAGGACTGCGGTGGAAAAAGATTTAAAGAAGCAGTTTTAGAAGTACAATACAAAGGAAAAAGCATCCACGATGTGTTAGAGATGAGTGTGGACGAAGCCATTCAATTTTTTAGCGAAGAAAAAAATATCGTCTTAGCAATAAGTCCATTACAAGAAGTGGGTTTGGGATATGTGAAGTTGGGACAAAGTAGTAGTACCCTAAGTGGAGGCGAAGCACAAAGAGTTAAGTTGGCAAGTTTCTTAGGCAAGGGCAAAGCAAGTAGTAAGATGTTGTTCATATTTGACGAGCCAACCACGGGTTTGCATTTTCACGATATCCATAAATTATTAAAAGCTTTTAATGCTTTAATCGATCAAGGACATTCCTTGATTGTGGTGGAGCACAATACCGATATCATTAAGTCGGCAGACTGGGTCATTGACATGGGACCAGAAGCAGGTGTCAATGGAGGCAATGTGGTTTATGCCGGCGTTCCGACTGGATTGTCTAAATGCAAGGCTTCTCAAACTGGGAAATACTTAGGCTAAATTCTATGTAACTTATTTAAATTCAATGAATTAGGAAAATTTATTTTGCTAGTTTGAATTTCCTTTTATTATTTTTGTTGTAACTAAAAAATAGTTGCAATTTTGTATGACAAAGAAAGACAAACTACTAGAAAGGTTTTTTGCACAGCCGAAGGACTTTACTTACAATGAATTAAAAACAATGTTAAATGGATTAGGATACCAAGAATACCATTTAGGAAAAACATCCGGATCTAGAGTATTATTTTTTAATGAAAAAACAGGGCATGAATTTAAAATTCACAAACCACATCCAGGGAATATTATTAAAACTTATTTGATGAAGTATATCTATGAACAAATAAAAGAAAACATATTATGAAAAATACATTAGACTACAAAGGCTTTATTGGATCGGTTAATTATAGTAATGAGGATCAAATTTTATTTGGTAAAATTGAAGGGATAAATGATTTGGTTACTTATGAATCAACTGAAGTAGGTGATTTAATAAAACAATTTAAGATTTCAGTAGATGAATATATTGAGTCTTGTAAGCAGTTTAAAAAACCTTTATTAAAAAGTTTTAAAGGGTCTTTTAATGTCCGTGTGAAGCCTGAAATACACCAAAAGGCGTCTATGCTTGCAACCATGAAAGGTATTAGCTTAAATCAATTGGTACAAAAAGCTATTGAGAATGAATTAGAAGTGGCTTAAATAAAAAATTTCATATTATTTTTTGGCTAACTAAGAAATTAGTTATAATATTGACTAAGAAATTAGTTATAAAGCCAAAAAGAACCATATGAAAAAATTGACACAAGCCGAAGAACAAATCATGCAAGCCCTTTGGTCTTTGGATCAAGGTGGTTATATCAAAGACATTTTGGAAGCATTAGATGCGCCAAAGCCACATCACAATACGGTGGCAACCTTACTTAAAATTTTAGTAGAAAAGGAGTTTGTTGGTATTCAAAATCCCAATAGGAATAATTTTTACCATCCATTGGTGAGTAAATCTGCGTATTCAGGTAAAAGAATTGAAGGTTTGACCGAAAATTATTTTGAAGGCTCTTATGCCAATGTGGTTTCTTTTTTGGTAGATAAAAAACAAATGTCGATTGAGGATTTGGAATTGCTTTTACAACAACTTAAAAATAAGCGCCATGACTAGTCAAACTTATTCAAAAATTATTAGCTGAGTTTATCTAATCCTATCTGCGCTCTTCACTAATTTCTCGTCCTGATAAATTTTGTAACAAACCACCAATTGTAAAACTGGGATTAAAAATAAACTTGCAGAGGCAAGTGTGAAGCCGCCACCTGGGTTTGCTTTGACGATGTTGTAAATAAAATAACCAATCAATCCTGAAAGCAAAAAATTAACCAAGGTTACTTTTAATTGCAACATACGATTGCCGTATAAAAAAATACATAAAAAAGACAAACAAGCACTAAATGCCAAGCCTATCAATGTGCTGTATTGTGCAGATCCACTAATCTCCAAAGCATTGGGCTGTGGCGTATAATAAAATGGAAATTTTAAGATAAAAAATGCAGCTGCGCTAGCAATCAATAACCATAGGGTTTGTATTCTTTGTATCATAGCTTAAAGTTAGCCAATAATTATCCTAATTCAGGATACAATACAAATTGCTCCATGAATTTGTTGACTTCTTTCCTTGTGTTGGCTAATACAGTTTCGTTGTCTGCGTTCATCAAGGCGGTATCAATGGATTCTACTACAAAAGGAATATGTCCTTCGTTCATGCCTCTTGTTGTAATTGCAGCTACACCAAAACGGATACCCGAAGTTACAAACGCAGACTTATCATCATAAGGCACCATATTTTTATTTGCAGTGATATCGGCCATGCCTAATACTTGCTCTGCTTTTTTACCGCTGATATTTTTATTTCTTAAATCAATCAACATTAAGTGATTGTCTGTACCACCACTAATTATTTCATAGCCTTTTGCAACAAATGCTGCAGCCATAGTTCTCGCATTTGTTTGAACTTGCTTTTGATACACCATAAATTCATCGGATAGAATTTCTCCAAATGCAATTGCTTTTGCGGCAATCACATGCTCTAATGGTCCACCTTGTGTACCTGGGAAAACAGCCATATCAATCACATTGGACCATAGCCTTAAATTCCCTTTCATGTCTTTTAATCCCAAAGTATTCTCGCCGTCTTTTGCCATCATGATCACACCACCTCTTGGTCCGCGCAATGTTTTATGCGTAGTAGAAGTAACAAAATGACAATGGTTGAAAGGAGAACTTAATAATCCCTTTGCAATCAATCCTGCAGGGTGCGCAATATCTGCTAATACAAATGCACCCACTTCGTCTGCTACTTTACGAATGCGCGCGTAATCAATATCTCTACTATAAGCACTTGCACCACAAATAATTAATTTAGGCTTGTGCGTTCTTGCTTGACTTTCTAACATCTCATAATCAATCAATCCAGTTTCTTTCACTACACCGTAAAAATGCGGTGTGTATGTTTTACCAGAAAAATTTACAGCACTACCATGTGTTAAGTGACCGCCCATGCTTAAGTCTAAACCTAATATAGCATCGCCATTTTTTAAGATGGCCAACATGACTGCCGCATTGGCTTGCGCACCACTATGTGGTTGCACATTGGCATATTCCAATCCAAAAATTTCTTTTAAACGATCTATTGCTAATTGTTCTGTTTTATCTACAATCTCACATCCACCATAATACCTTTTTCCAGGATACCCTTCGGCATATTTATTGGTCATCACACAGCCTGTGGCTTGCATTACTTGTAAGCTTGTAAAGTTCTCAGAAGCAATTAGTTCTATACCACGTCTTTGACGCGCTAATTCTTGGTTGATGATGTCAAAAACAAGGGTATCTCTTTTCATAAGGCTGTGTTTATAAGGGGCAAAATTAATTTATTATTAACTTGCTCCAAAGCTTTCTAGCAAGAGTTTTGGGCTGAATATCCACATTTGTTTAGTGTTTTATAATATTCCTATCTTTGAGGGGATATAATGGCATGAACTAATGGTTTTTTGCTATTTTTATCCTCCCCTAAACAATAACTAAATGAAGGCGATTATACCGGTTGCAGGCGCAGGAGCGAAACTAAGACCACATACCTATACACAGCCTAAGGCGTTGATTCCTATAGCAGGTAAAACTATTTTAAGTTTTATCGTAGATCAATTAAAGGCCGAAGGGATCAATGAGTTCATTTTTGTAGTGGGCTACTTAGGAGAGAAGATCCAACATTATGTGGAGCAAACCTACCCAAATTTGAAAACCCATTTTGTGTATCAGAACGATCGTCAAGGGACAGCGCATGCGATTCAATTGGCTCAAGAGATTATAGGTGGGGATGAAGTTTTTATTGCCTTAGGAGATACTATTTGTGAATACGATATTAAAGAAGTACTTGAAAGTCCTACTAGTATGTTGGGTGTTCAAAAAGTAGATGATCCAAGACAATTCGGAGTGGCAGAAATGAATGAAGATGGACTCATTGAACATGTTGTTGAGAAGCCGTCTATTCCAAAAAGTAACAATGCATTGGTAGGATTGTATAAAATTAAAGAGTCTGCTATTTTATTTGAATGCTTTCAACAATTGGTGAATGACAATATTAAATCCAATGGTGAATATAATTTAACAGATGCATTGGATTGCATGATCAAAAAAGGTGTGCAGTTTAAATCCTTTAAAGTAAAGAACTGGTTTGATTGTGGTAAAAAAGAAACTTTGCTAGAAACCAATGCCATGTTGCTTAAGAAGTCTGGAGGCCATGCCATTAACCCAGAATTATATACTAATAGCATCATCATTGCGCCAGTCAGTATTGCGGATGGATGTGTTATAGAAAATTCAATCATTGGGCCGCATGTGACCATTGGGAATAATACCACTATTAGAAGTTCGATTGTGAAAGATAGCATCATTGGTTCTTATACTGCATTGGATGAAGTGGTATTAGACAATTCATTGATTGGGAGTGATGCTGCAGTAAAGGGCATGAGTCGTACATTAAATATTGGCGACAATACTGAAATAGATTTTGGATAGAAATATTGGAATTAGAATAATTCTATTTCTGTAGATACATTGAATTCGCTTGTGCTACACAAGTAATTACCAAATCATTGATACATACATGCGCAGGTGTATTGGCCACATACCAAATGGTATCTGCAATATCTTCTGCCATTAATGGGGTATAACCTGTATACACTGCATTCGCTTTTTCAGCATCTCCTTTAAATCGAACCACAGAAAATTCGGTATCTGCTGCGCCTGGATGGATGGCGGTTACTTTAATTTGATAAGGCAATAAGTCAATTCTTTGTGCTTTACTAATCGCATCTACTGCGTGCTTAGAGGCACAATAGACATTCCCATCTTTATAGACTTCTTTGCCTGCTGTACTTCCAATGTTAATGATATGCCCTTTTTCTTTAATCAACATTGGTAAGACGGCTTTAGAAGCATAGAGTAAACCTTTCACATTGGTATCTATCATCGTCTCCCAGTCTTCTAAATTCGCGTTTTCAAAAGAGTCTCTTCCTAATGCAAGTCCTGCATTGTTCACCAATATATTAATTGCTTGCCATTCTGTAGGCAGGTTTTGTAAATTCTCAAAAACGGCTTTTTTATCTTGAACATCAAATATTAGGCACAATGTCTTGATACCATAGTTTGCTTCGAGTGCTTTTGCTAATTCGTCTAATTTTTCTTTTCTGCGTGCAGTTAAAATGAGGTTCCAACCACCTGCTGCAAATTTTGTAGCAGTTGCTTTTCCAAATCCTGAACTTGCTCCCGTAATTAAAATGATTTTTGACATCGTATTGTAGTTATTATAAATTTTTATTTAAGTGCTTCATTATTACCAAGTAACATTTTTTTAATAAACTGGTTCACTAAATCGGTTGCTTCAAGCATGCCCATATGGCCCACTTCTTTTAGCACCAAACTGTTGGATGAAGGTAGTAATTTAATTTGTTCCAAGCTGTCTTGTATGGGTACGGCAAGGTCTGCTTCTCCTGCAATCATCCATACAGGCATATTATTTTGTTGCAGTAAATGGGTCATTGCTTTTCGGTTCCGCATGGCAAATACAAATTGGATCATTGCTTCTGGGCTGATATCCAATCCGCTATCAATGACATTTTGAATCGCTGCTGGACTAGATTTCTTAAAAGCATCACCAAATAAATTGGGGACAGCAGTTTCAAGGTATTTAGAGACGCCCCATTCTTGAATAAACTCGGCCACTTTCATCCTACTTGTTTTTTTTGCTTCGTTGTCCTCGTAAGTGGTTGAATGCAGTAATAATAAACCTTGCACATGGTTCACATAGTAATCTGCAAAGGATAAGCCAATATAGCCACCCATGCTATGTCCTGCGATAAAATATTGTTCAATATGTAAATGATGCATTAATTCATGTAGCACTTCTACATACATTCGGATGCTAGGTGCTTGGCTATGATGCAATGTCAAAGGTTTGCAATGCACTCCAGGTAAATTTGGTGCGATGACCCTATAATGTGTGGACAAAAATTCAATTTGATTTTCCCAGATACTATGGTCTTCGCCAAAGCCATGAATGAGTAGGATGGTTTGATCGCCTTTGCCCTCGTCAAAATATGCAAGCTGATCTATTCCGTAATTGTAATGATGAGGGGTTAGCTTAATTGAATTTTGCATCCCTACCTCTTTTAATCAAACGGTAATTCAATATTAAAGAAAGCCCCATTAATAGATAGACCGAAATAGAAAATGATTGAGAAAGCCAGTAGCTGACTGCAATCAGTCCAATAGTAGCAATAAAGAAGACGCGACCTAGATAGCCTGTCCAAATAGGCTTCATAAAATAACAAACTAGTGCAATCCAATACAATGGATGAATCCAATCAATATTAAAATTATAATGACATGCTGTGTGTTTTGAAAACAAACTCATATACACCAATAATAATCCACCTAATCCAAAAATAAATAATAAAGAAACGTCAATAATTTTAGCAGTCATCACAGCCCATCTTGCATTCCATTTGCCAACAAATAAATACACCAGCATCAATCCAATGATATAATAGATTGGATCTGTAGGTTTCGTTGGTGTCTTTTTTGTGAAGTCGTAATTTTGAGTTGATGCAATATGGCTTGGTTGAGCTGCAAGTTGATCAAATAATAAATCTGGTAAGAAGCCTGCCTGTATTGCACTTGGCGCTTTATCTGAGACTGCGCCTAACAAAACATCTATCCCCAATCCAATCCAAGGAATCCCTTGTTGATATGGCGCTTCTACCACATGGGTTCTATAGCTTTTAATAGTAGATGGAGGAACTTGCGTGCTTGCAAATTGATAAAAGCCATCTTTCACCCTGGTCGTGCAATTATCTGTAATAAAATTATACAAGTAATAACGATTATTACCTTCTAAATTTTTCAGCAATGCATTTTGCCAATTTATTTTTTCTGCATCTGTTAAAATCAATACCTGCTCTTTAATACTTCGACCATAGTATTGGTATTCTAAAATAAAATTCTGAAAGTTATCTGCCGATAAAAAATAATTCAGATTGCCTTTTACAAACTCAACTAAAAAATTAGGAGTATTAAAATCGAATGTGCCAAAATTGAACACCACATCAGTTTGCTTGGCTGAGTCAATGATTCTAATCGCAGTATGTCCCCAAGCGGTATACACATCCTCGCCAGGTGCGCAAGTTAAAATACTAATTTGCATTGCCGCTTTGGTACTATCCTGTGCAGCTAGTCTAGTGGATGTAAACAATCCGAACAATAACAATAGTGGGAGTAAACAAAGTTTACGCATTGTGTTGATTTATTCGTGTAGCCTTATTTTTTGCTATAGTTTGGCGATTCTTTAGTGATATCAATATCGTGTGCATGGCTTTCTCTCATTCCAGCGTTGGTGATTTGAACGAATGTGGCGTTTTGCAAATCCTTTATAGTTTTTGCACCACAGTAACCCATACCTGCTTTTAATCCACCCACAAATTGATAAACGATTTCTCCTAATGTGCCTTTGTAAGCAACGCGACCTTCAATCCCTTCTGGTACAAACTTTTTAGCGTCTGCATCCTCTTGGAAATATCGATCACCACTGCCTTGAGACATGGCGCCAATGCTTCCCATGCCGCGGTATCCTTTGAATTTTCTGCCTTCGTATATAATTGTTTCGCCAGGACTTTCTTCGGTACCTGCAAAAATACTTCCCATCATTACGCAATTGGCTCCAGCTGCTATTGCTTTTACCATATCGCCTGTATAACGAATACCACCATCTGCAATAATTGGAATATTTTTTCCTTTTAATGCTTTGGCTGCTTCCATGATCGCTGTTAATTGAGGCACACCTGCGCCTGCTACAATTCTTGTGGTACAAATAGATCCAGGACCAATACCTACTTTTACTGCATCTGCACCAGCGGCTGCCAATGCTAATGCACCTTGGCCTGTAGCGATATTACCTGCAATCACCGGTAAGTTTTTAAAATTTTTCTTAATCAATTTTAAAGCTTCAATCACGCCTTTGCTATGACCATGTGCACTATCCAATGAAACGATATCTACACCAACACTTTGCAATGCTGCTGCACGATCTAATACATCTTTTGTAATCCCTAAAGCGGCACCGACTAATAAACGACCAATGCTATCTTTAGCTGCATTCGGGAATGCAGTGACTTGTAAAATATCTCTGTAAGTAATTAAGCCAATTAATTTTCCTTGTTTGTTGACAACAGGTAATTTTTCAATTTTATATTGGCGTAAGATTTTTTCTGCTTTCTTTAAATCCGTTCCTTCTGGTGCAATGATTAAATTATCACTAGTCATCACTTCGCTTACTTTTCTTTTACGATCGGTCTCAAAGCGTAAGTCACGGTTTGTCAGGATGCCCACTAATTTGTGGTTTTTGTCAACAATAGGAATACCTCCAATTTTATTATCGCGCATTAAGTTCAATGCATCACCAATGGTTGCTGTAACTTCTAAAGTGATAGGGTCTACAATCATGCCACTTTCGCTACGTTTTACTTTACGCACTTGTTCTGCTTGGCGTTCAATAGACATGTTTTTGTGAAGGATACCAATACCACCTTCTCTTGCAAGTGCGATCGCTAATTGCGCTTCGGTCACTGTATCCATTGCAGCAGATAAAACTGGCACATGCAATTTGATATGCTTGGTCAATTGTGCGTGGATATTTACTTCGGAAGGGAGGACTTCGGAATAGGCAGGCATCAATAATACATCATCAAATGTCAAGCCTTGTCCAAAAATGCGGGAGGTAGAATTTCTTGTTGCCATAGGCAAAGATAGGGCAAGCCCATATTTGGGCAAAATCCTTTTTTAACGGATACTATAAAAAGCCCCTCCATGGGGGAGGATGAGCCCGTTTAATTCGAGGGTTAATAAATGCGTGGAAAGCAAGCCTATATTGAGATTGAATAGATTGGCGAGCTGATCCTGGTGGATGGGGCTTTGCTTGGCAATAGTGGCTAAAATTTCTTGGCAAATAGGGCTTATGTCAAAGGGCAATGGCTTTTGGATAGGGGTTTTACTGTCTGGAACTGCCCAGCCCAGGCTTTCTAATAATTGGGTGGGGTTTTGGTATAATTGAGCAGTATTCGAGCGAACGAGTGCAAGGCAGCCCGAACTTTTTTGGTCTGTAATCTTGCCCGGCACTGCGAACACTTCTCTATTATAACCTCTTGCAAGCCCAGCCGTAATCATACTTCCGCCCTGCACTTGAGATTCAATCACGATGGTGGCATCGGTCATGCCTGCCACAATGCGATTGCGTTTTGGAAATTGATAAGGCAGTGGTTGGGTATTGCTGGTATTTTCTGAAAGGATCCCACCGTGATCCAACATTTTATTTGCAAGGTGATGATGTTGTGCTGGGTAGATGCTATCCAATCCAGTTGCTATCACGCCCCAATTTGGAATTTTTAATTGACAGGCTTTTTCATGCACCATGCCGTCAATACCCAATGCCAAACCACTGACCACACCCAAATTTAAATGTTGAATGCCTTCGAGTAATTCTTGAATCACTTTATCCGCATAGAGCGTGTGGTTGCGTGTGCCAACAATGCTAATTAAAAAAGGAAGGTTCCATTTTTTTGATCCTTTTGAAAACAAGACAGTGGGCGCGTCTTCACATTGCATCAATCTATTTGGATAGTCTGCGTCTTCTAAGCATGTTGTTTCAATATTCAATCTTTTGATGGTGGAGAGTTCTTCTGAAGCTGCTTTTAAAGGCCATGGGGATAGGAGGCTTTCGATAGATTTTAGTTCAAGATCCATCAAAGCTTTTCCTCCTTGCTTACATGCATTGTAAATAGACATGGCAGAGCCAAATACATGGATTAATTTTTTTCGTTCATATAGATTGATACCATATAATTGTGAAAAAGCAATGGCATATAAAACGGATGGATTCATTGCTTGAAAATCCTAAATAAATCAAATCAGCATTCAAGTATTAATACGCGAATTAAATTCAAAAAAGTCGTTCATATATAATTCAATGTGCGATAGGGATACGCTTTTGTAAGCTTGATTTTACTTAAGCGTAATCGTAAAACTGGTTCTTCTATTTTTAGCCCTGCCAGCTGCTGTTTTGTTATCTGCGATTGGCTGGGTTGCGCCCAATCCCTTGCGCTCTATACGATTCGCCGCAATGCCTTTTTGTTGCAAGTAATCCCCAATGGCGTTGGCTCTTTGTAAAGAAAGTAAATTATTTTGTGCTGCTGAGCCAGTATTATCTGTATGTCCCTCAATTAAAACTTGCGCATTCAATGTATTTTTTAAATAATTCACCAATGCATCTAACTCAACACTAGATATCGCTTGTAAAATAGCAGCATTGGTTTCAAAATATACTTGGTTAAATATTTTTGTAAACTCTTTTTCAATTGGGTTCAATGCGAAATCAAATGTTTTTCCTGCCATGTTTCTTAAGCTTTCTATTGGAAGGATGCTGCTCAAATAATCATGGTCTGGACTATTAATTTTTAAGCCTAGGCTGTCAAAATAAGGCAGGGCCAATAAAAATTGACCCATACTGTCAATTTGCATTTCCATCATTGGATAACCAGATGCAGGATCAACTATTTGCAATTCAGCAGCAAGGGATTTTTTTGTTTTCGCATCTATAATTCGCCCTTTGATATACCAAGTTTTAAAGGCTCTTGTGTTTTCGGCTAAAGTGATTTTATAAATATCCAATTCGCCTCTACTATCGGATCTATCACTAGCGATATACGCAGTGGCACCATTGCTTGCAACAGCAATACTACCTTCATTGTCATAAGTATTGATAGGATATCCAAGATTAACGGGTGTGGTCCAGTTGCCATCAATTTTTTTTCTTGATACATAAATATCTGAGCCACCGAATCCGGCGCGCCCATTGCTCGAAAAATATAAACTCTGATTATCGGCATGGATGAATGGGGTTTGGTCGTCACCTTTTGTATTGATGGATGGTCCAAGGTTGATGGCTTCTTCCCAATAGCCTTTTTCATTTTTAAAAGAAACATAAATATCAATACCGCCATAGCCGTCGGGGCGGTTGCTGGCAAAATAAATAGCATTGCCATCGGGGGCAATACTTGGCGCGCTATCCCAAAAATCACTATTGATATTTTGACCTAAATTTTTTGGCTTTGACCATCCCCATGGGCTGCGTTGCACTTTATAAATATCATAGCGCCCATAACCTTGTTCTGCATAATCTGCAGCGTAGTATAATGTTTGCAGATCGGCACTCAAACTCATGCTGCCTTTTTTTGCCGCAAAATTTAAAGTATCAGATAATGGAGTGGCAGCGGAAAATCCGTTTATACCCATACTACTGGTATAAAAATCTTCTCGACTTAAATTCAATCTGCGCATGAATAAAAATAAACTGTCTTGAATACTCACAATTGGAAAATACTCAGAAGCAGGGGAGTTGATACTGTCTCCCATATTATGGATGCTAATTTCGGGCGCCATTTTTTCTGCAATGGCAAATTGACAAACTGCGTACAATGCAGTTGCTTTTTCCTTTAAATAAGCTGGTAAACTATTATTGCTAAAATAAGGTACTAGTAGTTTATAAGAAGCATCGTACCTTCCAAGACTAGCAAGCGCAATGCCTTGTTTTACTAAAAATGGAACAGCTGCAGCGCTATCTATTTTTTTAATTTGATGATAATAGGGAATGGCTTTTTGAAAATCTTTTTGATCATGGTATACCTGAAACAAAGCAATAGCGGGATCTACATATTGACTATCTTTTGAAGCAGCAAGCGTAAAAAACTGAATGGCTTTTTGGGTATCATTATTATTCAATGCACTTATACCAGCTTCATAGTTTTGTAAAGCTTGTTTGGTCTGCCCCAATACAATATGGCTGCTAAAAAATAGGCAACAAATTAAAAGTGCAAAACCTTTTTGGTATCGTAATAAAAAATACATCTGTAATAAAGATAGTATAAGTACTTAAATGAATTAAGGAACTTGGATATACTTATGTAATTGCGCGCTTAATTCCCAGCTTGGGTTGGACTTGATGTATTCAATGACTAATGGTGTCATGGCATCTGACTTCTCCCACTCAGGTTGTAGGTATTTTTTGCAATCCGTATGAACATCGTTCACAAAGGAATTGGCCCAGTCGAAATCAGATTTGTTAAAAACAACCACTTTTAATTCGTCCGCAGCTTTTACAGACTCATTCAAAGGAGCTTTGAATTTTTTTGGCGACAAACAAACCCAATCCCAAGAGCCACTCATAGGGCTGGATCCCGAAGTTTCAATATGTGTCTGAAATCCTGCAGCTTTTAGCGCAGTTGTTAAAGGGTCTAATTGATGTAATAAGGGTTCGCCGCCAGTTACAATGGCTATGCGGCTTGGATGCGCGACTGCAGCAGATACAATTTCTTGCACAGATAATACTGGATGTTTGCTTGCATCCCAACTATCTTTTACATCACACCAAACACAACCCACATCACATCCAGCTAAGCGAATAAAAAAAGCAGCTTTGCCCTGATGATAACCTTCACCTTGTAAAGAATAAAAAAGTTCCATTACTGGATAAGAGGATGCGTTGCTCAATGTATTGATTTAAATGATTTATAAACCTTGGTAGGCTTTCATTGTATTTTTTAATAAGCCTGCGATGGTCATTAAACCAACCCCACCTGGAACAGGTGTGACTGCAGATGCGACTGTAATGGCAGATGCATAATTTACATCTCCTTTAATTCTAAAACCTTTTGCTGCAGTGGCGTCTGTAACCCTAGTAATACCAACATCAATGATCACTGCGCCTGGCTTGATCATACTCGCGTCTATAAAATCAGGCATACCCACAGCAACAACAACAATGTCTGCTTTGGAACAGATGTCAATTAAGTCTTCTTTTGGTGTATATCTATGACAACAAGTAACAGTACAATTACCTTGTGGATGATCTGAGCTTAATAAAATACTCATTGGTCTTCCTACAATATTACTCCTTCCAATCACCACAGCACGCTTCCCTTTGGTCTCAATATTAAAATGTTCTAACATTAGTAGCACACCATATGGTGTTGCTGGAATAAATGTATTCAGTCCTTGCACTAGTTTACCGACATTGGAGGGATGAAATCCATCCACATCTTTTTTAGGATCAATCGCCTCAATCACTTTTGCGTCGTCAATATGTTTAGGAAGAGGAAGTTGTACTAAAATACCATCTACATTTTCGTTGCTATTCAATGCTTCAATCTGTGCTAATAATGCTGCCTCTGATACGGTCTCTTCGAAACGGAAAAGGGAAGAACCAAATCCGGTCTCTTCGCAGTTTCTTACTTTACTTGCTACATAAGTTTCGCTAGCACCATTGTTGCCCACTAAAATAGCTGCTAAATGGGGCGTTCTTTTTCCCGCAGCCTTTAATGCTGTAGTTTGTTCTAATAAGCTTGCCTTGACTGCCGCTGAGGCTATTTTTCCGTCTAATACTAACATGGCGCAAATTTAGTTCTTTTTAAGATTCGTTCCCTCGTATCTTTGGACTCTTAATTTAGATTATGGAACAAAACCCGAACCAACCTTTAAATATCGAAATCTCAGAAGAGATTGCCGAAGGTACTTATGCCAACTTGGCGATTATTACGCATAGCAATGCTGAGTTTGTGATTGACTTTGTAAATGTGATGCCAGGCACCCCTAAGAGCAAAGTAAAGTCTCGTGTGATTTTAACACCGATGCATGCCAAGCGTTTTATGAAAGCCATGGTAGAAAACATTGAAAGATATGAAGCTGCGCATGGTCCAATTGGGGATATGGAGCAAATAGAGATCCCAATGAATTTTGGCGGTCCAACTGCTCAGGCCTAGTTGTTAAAGACAGTCTACCAATTAGGATGCTGTTCTGCATAGCTATAATAGCCCTCTGAGCTGACGATTAAATGGTCAATTAATTTAATGTCAAAAAGTGCAGCCCCTTTCTTGATTTTTTCTGTCAGGGTATCATCCATCCTGCTGGGTTTTAATTGCCCACTTGGGTGGTTGTGGCAGATGATAAAACCAGTGGCGCCGTGACTAATCACCAGTTTAAAAACAATTCTTGGATCGGCCACCGTGCCTGTAATTCCACCCTCACTTAACACAGCCTCGTGGATGATTTTATTTGCTTGATTCAATAAGAGCAACATAAATACTTCACGTTGTTCAAACTGCAATTTATTTTTAAGATGCATGGCCACATCACGGCTATGATGAATGGTGGCTTGCTTGTCCATTAAATCAATCCTTCTGGAACCAAGTTCTATAGCGGCTAAGATCCGCACTGCTTTGATCTTTCCAATCCCTTTAATTTTTAGATTCACGATATCGCGCACACTATAAGCAGCAAATTTTTTCAGGCTATTATCTGTGGTAGCCAATAAGCTTCTGGCTAATTCAATGGCATTTTGTGTAGCTGTGCCATGTTGAATTAAAATGGCTAATAATTCTACATCGCTTAAATGGTCGGCGCCCTTGGTACTAAATTTATAGATGGGTTGATCCTCTTCTGCCCAAAGTCGGATATTGCTGGCTTGCATAAACAATTTTGTTCAAATATATTTTTTATAGAACTGCTAATTCTGCGTACAAATACCGGCTTCTTGCAGGCAGTTGTGCATAACTTGACTTTTTGTTGAAAATTTGCAGCAGAATAGCCAAAAACATGTGTACGATATCAATACCTTTGAAGCACATTTTACCCTTATGAACCCTTCAGTTAAAATTTTCGCGGGCAACGGCTCGCAGGCACTTGCCGAAAAAATTGCACAACGTTTTGGCGCCCCCATTGGTAAAATAAATATCCAAAAATTTAGCGACGGTGAATTCCAGCCTATCTTTTTGGAAAGTATCAGAGGGGACTATGTTTTTTTAGTTCAAAGTACCTATGCACCAACCGATAATTTAATGGAATTATTGATGATGATTGATGCTGCTAAAAGAGCGAGCGCTTATAAAATCATTGCAGTTGTGCCTTATTATGGTTTTGCTAGACAAGATCGTAAAGACAAACCCCGTGTGGCGATAGGTGCAAAATTAATTGCTACATTATTAGAAGCAGCAGGCGCGAACAGGGTGATCACAATGGACCTTCACGCTGCACAAATTCAAGGCTTCTTTGATGTGCCAGTAGACCACTTAGATAGTTCAGCTATTTTTATCCCTTATATAGAATCTCTTAATTTACAGAACCTAGCTTTTGCTGCACCGGACGTAGGAAGTACCAACCGTGTGCGTGAAGTAGCGAACTATTTTAATGCAGAAATGGTAATCTGTGATAAGCATAGAAAACGTGCCAATGAGATTGCAAGCATGGTGGTGATTGGAGATGTGACTGGAAAGGATATCGTGATCATAGATGATATCTGTGACACCGGAGGGACTTTGGTTAAAGCAGCTGCCTTATTAAAAGAGAAAGGCGCAAGAACGGTGCGTGCATTGATTACCCATCCGGTTTTAAGTGGCAAAGCCTACGAGAACATCGACAACTCTGTTTTAGAAGAACTAGTTGTTTGTGATACCATTCCTTTGAAATCTGAAACAAGTAAAATCAAGGTATTGACCGTAGCCGACTTGTTTGCTATCGCAATTCGCAATGCCTATGAAAATAAGAGTATTACCAGCCTATTTGTGCATTCACAATTGAAGGCTAGAAATCAGTAATAGACTGATTTTCAATAGAATATAAATAATTAGGAGCAACTTTGGTTGCTTCTTTTTATTTCATTACCTTTGCCGTCCATATTTAAATTTTAAACCATGAAGACAATTACAATCGAAGGACACTTGAGGACCGAGTCTGGCAAAAAAGCCGCCCGCCAAATCCGCTCTCAAGAAAACGTGCCAGCTGTAATTTACGGGGGTGCTACAGAAGTGAACTTTTATGCTTCTGCAAAGGCTTTTAAGCCTTTAGTGTACACAAGTGAATTCTTAATCGCTGAAGTTACTGTAGACGGAAAAAAATACAGAAGTATTTTGAAAGATCTACAATTTGACAAAGTATCTGATTTATTATTACACGTTGACTTATTAGAGTTAGTGGATGATAAGAAAGTCGTAGCTACTTTACCATTAAAATTTGTTGGAGCATCTGTAGGTGTGAAAGCAGGTGGTAAATTAGTTTCTAAAGTAAAAGCGGTTAAAGTGAAAGCTTATCCAAAAGACTTAAGAGAATTTATCGAATTAGATATCACTAATTTAGAATTGAACGCAAACTTACGTATCGAAGATATTAAAGTACCAAACATGGAGATCATGAACTCTCCACGTATACCGGTTGCTTCTGTAGTAATGACACGTCAATTAAAACAAGAAGAATCAGAGGCTGCAAAAGCAGATAAGAAATAATTCAAATTCATTTGAATATCAAAACCCTCTGAGCAATCAGGGGGTTTGTTTTTATTGGCAGCCTTTAAGAATTTAAGGCTGCCAATAAAAACCTCTGATGATTTTAAAAATCGCAGAAGCGATTTTGGGGTTTAGGGGGTAACTGGAAGAATTTTCTTTACTTTTGAATACGAAGAAATCATATGTCAAAATTTTTACTCATAGGCTTAGGGAATGTAGGTGCAGAATATGCGCATACCCGTCATAATATTGGGTTTGACGTATTGGATGCTTTTGTGATTAAGCATGGCGGCTTTTTTAAAATAGACCGCTTGGCCGAAGTCGCTGAGATCAAATGGAAAGGCAAAACCTTTATTTGTGTCAAGCCGACTACTTTCATGAACCTGAGTGGCAAGGCTTTTAAATATTGGATGGATAAAGAGAAAATCGCTTTGGAAAATACCTTAACGATAGTGGATGATTTAGCATTGCCTACTTCAAAAATTCGTTTGCGTGCATCGGGTTCAGACGCAGGACACAATGGTTTAAAAGATATTCAATTGACATTGGGCACGGACGCTTATCCTAAATTAAGATTTGGTATTGGGAATGATTTTGCAAAGGGACAACAGATAGATTTTGTGTTGGGCAGATGGGTACAAAAAGAAAGAAAATTGATAGATTTAAAAATTGAAAAATCGGTAGAAGTCATAGAGTCATTTGCGACGATAGGATTATCAAGAACGATGACCTTTGCTAATGGATTGGATATTAAAGAAGATTAAAAAATATTGTATGAGTATATTTTGTATTGGACGTAATTATGTAGCGCATGCAAATGAGTTAGGAAATGAAGTGCCTACTTCTGCTATTATTTTCATGAAACCAGATACTGCATTATTAGCTGCAGAAGAAAATTTTTCTATTCCAAGTTTTACCAACGATTTACATTTTGAAGGAGAACTGGTATTGCGTGTAAGTAAGAAAGGAAAAAATTTAACCGAGGCACACCCCAATGGCATCCCTGTGATTGATTACTGCGATGCGATTACAGTGGGTATAGATTTTACAGCAAGGGATTTGCAAAATGAATTAAAAGAAAAGGGCCTGCCATGGGAAAAAGCAAAAGCATTTGACAATGCAGCAATACTAGGTGAATGGCATCCTTTAACTGCAGCAATTTTATCAGCACCTATTCATTATACATTATCAAAAAACGGAAGCACTGTTCAAACAGGTGATTCTAGTTTAATGATCTTCCCATTGGACAAGATATTAGCGGGCATTACGGAGTATTTCACCATTCACCCAGGAGACTTAATATATACAGGAACACCAGCTGGTGTTGGCCCTACCGCGAAGGGGGATGTATTTGAAGGATTTTTTGAAGGACAATCCGTATTTAGTCTTGAAGTGAACCCATAAATTCAAAAAAATTAAGTAGTTTTGCCACCCCTTAAAAAGGGTAATAACCATTCGGCGAGGTAGCTCAGTTGGTTAGAGCACAGGATTCATAACCCTGAGGTCCCGGGTTCAAATCCCGGTCTCGCTACATGAAAATCAAGGACTTACGTTCAATCGTGGGTCCTTTGTTGTTTCTGCGTAAGGTTTGCGTGAGGTTTTGCGTGAGGTTTTTGTCATTTCTTACCGAATACACGAACCTTTAATAGAAGCACTGAACCCCACTTGCGTTTAGGTGCTGTTGTAGGCAGCTTTATTTTTTTACATTTATAAAAGGGCTTTTGAGTAGGTACCAAAACGTTTGCCTTTCTGGATTATCAAATTCTT